>JANLRE010000424.1:0-13565 GCA_031368205.1 Fimbriiglobus sp.
GATTACGCCCTCGGATAAAGCCGATGCCCGAATGCGGATGTTTAATGCCGATGGTTCCGAGTCCGAAATGTGTGGCAACGGCTTACGCTGTGTTGCGAAATACGTCCACGATCACGGCATCGCCCGCAAGCCAAAACTGGCAATCGAAACCGGACGGGGCATACTGACTGTTGAACTCGAAGTGACCCACGGCAAAGCGTCCCGTGTCCGGGTCAACATGGGTGAACCGATACTGGAAGCCGCCAAAATCCCCACGACATTGCCAGGGAATCCGCCGACGAACACCGAGTTGTGCATTGACGACCAACTCTTTCAAGTGACGTGCGTGTCGATGGGCAACCCCCACGCGGTGCTGTATGTGGGCGACGAATACTTCACGGAATCAAGGCGCGATCTCGTCGCCGAATACGGGCCGCGTCTGGAACACGACTCGCATTTTCCACGTCGAGTCAATGTTCACTTTGTCAAAGTCCATTCTGAGAACGAAGTCACGATGCGGACCTGGGAACGCGGCAGTGGGATCACGTGGGCGTGTGGAACAGGTGCCTGTGCCGTGTGCGTGGCGGGCGTTGTGACGGGTCGAACGGGGCGGAAAATCCTCGCCCATTTACCGGGTGGTGACCTCGAATTGGAATGGTCCGAATCGGACAACGCCGTTTACATGACGGGACCGGCGACCGAAGTGTTCACCGGCGAGTGGCCCGGTTCAGCATGAAGATTCGCAATAAAAAACTACTGCGGTTCGCGGGTTGGCTACTGATCGGCATTGCGAATTGTTTGTTCCGTTCGCTGCGATTCGAGTACCGCATGATCGGCCCCGTCACCGCGCCCGCCAAGGCAATCCCGAAACACAAGCGGTACGTCTTTGCCGTCTGGCACGAAAACCTGATGTTGCCGACGATCTTCTTCGGCCACCCGGATTTGGCGGCACTGGTCAGCAAGCACGCGGACGGGCAACTCGTCGGATCGGTCATCGCTTCAACCGGCATTCAGCTTGTGCAGGGTTCGACGAATCGTGGTGGCATTGAAGCGTTGCGAAAGATTATGCACGGCGGCACGTGGCGACACCTCGTTGTCACACCCGACGGCCCACGCGGCCCGCGCCGTGTGGCTCAACTTGGGGTCGTGTACATCGCGTCCCGGACCGGGATGGAGTTGGTTCCGGTCGGCATTGGCTACGACAAACCGTGGCGGGTGAAGAGCTGGGACCGCTTCGCCATACCCAAGCCGACGACGCGGGCCAAGCTGATCGTCGGGGAACCGATGACGGTTCCGACCGATCTCCGTGCCGACGCCCTCGAAGCATTCCGCGTCATTCTGCAAGCCGAAATGGACCGCTTGAACGCACTGGCGGAGCACTGGGCGCAGACGAATCACCTCGACCCCACCGCCATCCAAAGTCAGCTTTCCCGTCCGAGGTAGCCGTGGATTTTTCGCCCAAACCCGAATGGTTAGAATCCCCGGACTGGGTCTGGACCCACGCACGGCGCGTCGCACGAGTCGTGTTGTGGGTTCTGTGCCTCTTCGTGGCGGAAGCGAGATTGCATCATGCACGGAGTGAGTTTGGCACATATCCCACGACGCCTGACGAAAAACGCCGCGCTGATGTTAACAACGGCCACGCAATGATTGACTTCGGCGGCCAGTGGTTGATGGGTCGAATGCTCGTCACCGGACACGGTCGAGAACTGTACCACCGCAATCAACAATGGCCGGTCGTGTGGCAAGCTTACCCGATCGTGAATGAAGGGACTTTGACACGCTTCGATTCGTTCCCAGCGTTGCGCCGCCCGGCAAAATTTACCGAGATGGACGGCAAGCATGATGCGGAACTCTTAATGCAATGGGTCATGGGGACCGATGCGAAAGAGTGGCAGGATGTCGGCACGGTTAGCACGTTGCCCTTCGCTACGAATGCGTTGATTTCCGAACCGTTCGCCCAGGCCGTGTTGATTGCGCTGGCCAGTGAACGGCTTCCGCCACAAGCTGTAGAAGTATTGAATCGTCCCGCGATTGGCGGGCCACTTTACCCGCCGATTCATGCCTTTCTGTACGCGCCGTTGGCACACGGGAATAATCCGCAGGGGGCGTATCAGTTCGTTCAATATCTTTCGGTGGCACTCACATTCTTGACAGGTTATGGGATCACGTTGCTATCACGCGGTCGTCTTTGGTGGTCCGCTGCAACATTGGGCATCTTGTTGTTTCCCGGTTATCGTAGTGGCCTCGACTTTGGCCAGAATCTAGTTTTCACGCTGACGATTCTGGTGTGGGGTTGGGTCTGTAGTTCTCGCGGTCGTGACGGGTGGGCCGGGGCCATTTGGGGCTTGCTGGCGTTCAAACCAGTCTGGGCAATGGCATTTTTGTTAGTGCCCCTTGTGATGCAACGTTGGAGATTTGTACTCACAATGGCGGCGACCGGCGCTAGTATGATACTGGTCACGATACCATTTGTTGGCATCCAAGCGTGGTGGGATTGGTTGGCTGTCGGGAAGGAAGCGTCGGGCATCTATGAAGTGAATCAAAATTGGATTGCGCTCAGTCGTGACCTGTCGGGCATTGTTCACCGTTACACGACCGACTTCAAACTACCGGATACGGAACGACACAACCGGACCATCACGCTGCTGAGTTGGGGACTAATTACCGTGGTCTTTAGCTCCACGATTGGAATCTACTTGTGGTGTGCCGAGCGTCGAAATCGCGTCGGACTGGGTGCGGGGTTTTTGCTGTTGGGTGCGTATTTGTGCAGTTATCGGTTCATGTATTACGACGCGCTGTTATCCCTGTTGCCGCTCGCAGTTTTACTATCAAATCCGCGCTGGTTTGCGGGTTCGTCGTTCTCCCTTGGTATCACTTCTTCCAACAACCGCATACAACATTGGTCAGGATCATTCAATTCGGTGTTGATGACTTTGTTGTGCGCATTGTATCTACTGGAAAATTGTCTCATGCACCTTGCGATTGAAGGCACATTGGCGATCGGTGTGATGGGAACTAACACCACAGTGATTGGCGGGATGCCGTCGCAGGCACCGAAAGTCACAATCAACACCACCGTATATCATCCCATTGATACCTACCTCTTGCTCATGATCTGGGCATGGTGCGGGGTGCGATTATTATTCAGCGGCGATGTCGGAGAGACGGTTTACACCCCGCGTAACAGGTCGAGCGCCAAGCCAATGTCCGCGGAACGCATCAACGATTCCCCCACTAATACCGCGTGAACCCCAGCGTCAGCAAGACGGCGCAGATCCTGTGGCGTCCGGATCCCGCTTTCGCTGACGATTGTGACATCTGTGGGGATTTTCCCAACCAGGTCCAACGTCTGTTCCAACCGCACGGTGAAATGTCGCAGATCACGGTTGTTGATCCCGACGAGTTTCGCGCCACTATCCAAGACACGCGATAACTCTTCCGGGTCATGTAACTCCACCAACACATCCAAACCAAGTTCAACGGCTTCTTGGTATAACTCTGCCAGTCGATTGCCCGGTAAAATCTCCGCGATTAGTAGTGCCGCATCCGCCCCTGCGGCGCGTGCTTCTAAGAGTTGATAGCGATCCAGCACAAAATCTTTACGCAACACCGGACACGCCACCGCAGCATGAATCGCTTCGAGGTACTTCAACGATCCTTGAAAATAGACTTCATCCGTCAACACGCTGATACACGCCGCGCCATGAGCTTCGTAAATCTTGGCGATGGCCACCGGGTCAAAGTCCGCACGAATCACGCCCGCCGACGGCGATGCTTTCTTAACTTCCGCAATCACCCGCACCTCACCTGCAACGCGCAACGCCGCTGCGAATCCCCGTGTCGGTGACATCCCACTGACACGCCGTTCCAAATGGATTTCTGGCACCGCAAGACGTGCTGCAGCGATCTCGCCCCGTTTGGTTTCGACAATCCGATCGAGTATGGTTGGCATGGTCAACGACATCCGGATGATGGGCAGAGTCCCGCGTAGCACTATCCTAGATTAAGTTCTTCCTGGGGCCATGTGCGTGAGTTTCCGATGCCGTTAAAGTTGGCGAGTGAAGTGGGCCGAATTGCGGCAACAGGCGGAATTGTTGCCGTGGTCGCAGTGCTGCCGGTCATCGTCGGCGGGTGGGTGTTATGCCGTCGGTTGGATCGCCCGGTCATCCCGTCGTGGAAGCCAAAACAAGCCGGGTGGACGGTCCTGGATTGGGTGTTCTTGTTTTTCATCAACTCCCTGTTCGGACTGTTATTCCTGCAACTTCTGTCGAAGTCCGGCTTCTTTCGCGCGATCTACGGCCCAGAGTTTCCATCGCTACCGGACCTCACCAACAAGGCCGCTAACCAACTCGGCGGCCTGTGGGCACAGATGATGGCCGTGCCGCTTGTCGTCGGAATCGGACTGGCCATCCGTGTCTTCTTGCACCAAGTGCCGTGGAAATTCGATCTCCGAACAATCGGTAGTCACATCGGTTTTGGCGCCTTGAGTGCGCTGATTGTCACGCCGTTTGTTTACGCCGTTTTCGTGCTAGCACTTTATGTCGGCGAACAGTTGGGAGATGCTGCCGAAGACCATCCGTTGTCGCAACTGGGTGCCGGGACTTCGATCGGTGAGCAGTTGTTTTTTATGCTCGTGGTGTGCGGCATGGTGCCGTTACTTGAGGAGTTTTTGTTTCGTGGTGTATTGCTGCGTTGGGCCTCGTCAACGTGGTGGAAGGGTGCCATACTCGTGGGCATCGCTGGGGTTTTTGCTGTTCAGCCCAGTTTAAATAATGGGCTGAAACCCGGCCCGATCGTGTTCGTGGCTTTGTTGGCGGTGATGTACTTCGTTGTAATTCGCTATGGTCGATTGGTCTGGCAGAAGTTCCCGGCTCACACGGTCGGTGGGATCCTCTCGACGGCAACATTGTTTGCAGCGGTTCACTCGGCTGTATGGCCATCGCCGGTGCCATTGTTTTTCTTGGGGTGTGCGCTCGGGTATGTCGTCGCGCGATCGGGAGGGATCACGGCCAGCGTTGTGTTGCACGGCTTGTTCAATGCGGTTTCAACGGTGTATTTAATTCGTGGCGGCGCGGGACTGGGTTGATGGGATCACACTTCGATAGACCGCCATCGTTTCCACGGCAGCCCGTTCCCAGGTAAATTGGCGTGCGTGTTCCTGCCCACCGATTTTGACAGCGTCCCGATATTCCTTGTCTTTAGCGATTTGTAACATCGCGGCACGCCAGCCGTCGGTATCAGTCGGTGGAATCAACACCGCAAATTTCCCGCACACTTCCCGCACGGCAGCGTCCGTTGAAGCAATCACGGTACCGCCGGTTGCTAGCATCTCCACAGGCGGCAGGCCGAAGCCTTCGTAGTGCGACGGATACAACAACGCGGTGGCCGCACCGTACAGCGAGGGCAAGTCGGTTTCGGGCACGTACCCCAGTTGCCTGATGCCGTTGTGTTGTCCAATGTCGTCGTAAAACTTCCGCTCCGCTTCCGATTTCCAACCCCACGGACCGGCTAGCAACAAGGGACACGCTTCCCGAATTGGGTCCGGGAGTTGGGTAAAAGCCTGCATCACCGTGAGGAGATTTTTCCGGGGTTCGATGGTTCCAACACTGAGAAAGAACTGTTGCGGTAAATCGAACTTGGCCCGAGTCTTGGCAATCATCTCCGGATTCGGCAGTTGAAACGCCGGATGAATCCCGTTGTACACGGTGGTGATGCGATCACTGGGGATGTTGAATTGCTGAATCACTTCGGTCCGAATGGCGTCGGAGACGACAATCACATGGGCCGCTTTGATGAGTGCGGTGCGGAAGTAGCGTTCGTGCATTCGCACGCGGTCAATCGGGTGCCATTGTGGGAAACGCAGTACCGAAAGATCGTGGACCGTCACAATCGTCGGTAAGTCAGTTGCGAACGGGACGAAGTTCGGCTCATGGTAAAGGTCAAAACCGAACGTCGAAGTGTAGGCACGGAAATGCAATTGCGAAGCGGTTTTGGCTGCGGACTTTGCAAAGGCTCGGAGTTGATTACGCCAGCCCGAAGAGGCGTTACCAGTGCCAGGAGTCGAGGGCCGATTGACCTGCCGGATGGAGTCCGATACTGCCGTTCCGGGATATAGCGTGAAGCAGTCTTGTGGGTAGTGGGCTTGCAGTGCCGTTCCCAGGTTGGCGACGTGGTGCCCGACGCCCGTTTTCGGTTTCAGCGCGGCAAGGCCGTTGAGGATCACCTTCATCGGCGTGCCTCATATCGCACATCATAGCGTTCCACGACCACCCACGGGAACCAGCGCCAATACGAAACGATTGCACGGGCGACCGCCCACCTGTGCGGGGTACTTGCCGCTTGCACGACTTTGGCGTGCAGAACGAACGCGGACCAAATCGCCAAGAAGAGATCGGCGTTCCGCAAGCTGGTGAGTGCCCGGTTGCGTGCCACATAAAACCAAAACAGCGGCGATTGGTCACCCGCTGCCGCACCGTGAACATGGCATACCAACGACCGCGGGGCGTAGGTCACACCCCTGCCTATGAGTTGTCGTTGCCAACCAGCATTCAGGTCTTCGTAGTAGACGAAGTAACGCGGGTCGAGAAGCGGTTGGCCGTCCGAAGGGCGGTCCAGAAGTAGAGCTGCACCGCACCCCATGAACACGGATTCGCGCGCTTCAAACTGACCAACATCCCGTTGCCGAAAGCCCCGGTCGGCGCCCCGGCCGTCGCGCAACAAGAACAGCCCGGTGCTGTTAATGACGCCGGGGTCGTGAGCAAAAACCAACTTCGAGGCAATGGCATCGTTTGGGTTCGCGGCCTTGGCTCGCAGCAATTCTTCGAGCCAAAATGGATCAGGGATGGTGTCGTTGTTTAAGAGGGCAAGCAGGTGACCGTGCGCGAACTCGGCGGCGATGTTGTTGCCTTCGGCGAAGCCGGTGTTGCGTTGCAAGACCACGAGTCGGCACCACGAAAATTGGCTGCGGATGATCTCGACGGAATTGTCCTGGGAGTGATTGTCAACAACGATGACTTCAAATCGGTAGCGTGGCACAGTTTGTGTGGCGAGTGCGTTCAAGCAGTTCGGCAGGTGCGTCGCACCGTTGTAGTTCACGATCAGCACGCTGACGGTGAGTTCGTCGAGAGTCACGCCGCCGCCTTCACCTCGGACGCCTCCACCCCAGGGGCGGCTTGGGCGTCGTCTTCACCTTGTTCGTTGTCAGTCAGCCCGCCACCAACGTGATGGGTTTCCGTCGTGTTGGACATACTCCGCTGGTAGGCCGCGACGATTTCATCGGGGTGACCGATCTTCATAATTCTGCCGTGTTGGAGCCAAATGGCGCGATTGCAAATTTGCTCCAGCGTTGCCACTTCGTGAGTGACCAGAACCATCAACCGGGCCGCCGCCATCATGTCCTTCATGCGTTCGCGGGCTTTGAGCTGGAACGACATATCCCCCGCACCCAGCACCTCGTCGATCAGTAGCACTTCCGGCTCAATCGCGGTCGAAATCGAAAACGCAAGCCGCACCAGCATCCCGCTTGAATAGTAACGTACAGGGATGTTCAGGAAGTCCCCGATTTCGCTGAAGTCGGCAATCTCTTGGATTTTGCCTTTCAACGTGGTCGGCGTCTCGCCTAGCAAATAGGACCGATACTTGATGTTCTCCCAGCCACTCGCATCCGGTTCAAACCCGAGAGCAATGTCAAAAAGCGAACAGATTCGCCCCTCGACTTTCAGCTTACCGCGTGTGGGTGGATAAACGCCGGCCAGGAGTTTCAGCAGTGTGGACTTGCCCGCACCGTTGTGGCCGATGACGCCGATGCGATCACCGTCGGTCGCGCTGAACGACAGATCGCTCAGGGCATGGACCGCAACTTTCGGGTTCCGCGAGGAGAGAAAGAGTCCACGGGTGATGTACTCCTTCAGCGTCACGCGCCGTTGCTGGCGGATCGTGAAGGTCAGGCTTACGTCGTTCAGTTCAATCTTTGCCATCGGCGATTCTAGTGGTTCGGGAGGTCGGTGTTGATCAAAAGCCACGGAGTCATCTTAAAGCTGGAAAATCACCTTTTTCTGGAGCCAACCCAACATCGCGGATGCGATTCCAAACACGGCGACCGTGATGCCCACGGCTTGAAGATACAGGTCGGTCGGCGGCAATTCACCCTTAACCATCGGCACGCGGACGAGTTCCAAAAACGTGTTAATGGGGTTCATGGCAACCATCCATTCCATCTTCGATCCGACCAGTCTGTCTGGGGGATACATAATCGGCGTTAAGAAAAACAAGAGCTGACAGGCCACTTCGACTAGGTGTTGCGTGTCATGGAAATAGGCGTTGGTGAAGGCCGCGATCGTGGCCAAACTCCAACACAGCACGAACAACAGTACGGTCACGGGCAAAATCGCCCACAGCATCCGCACGGGTGTCGGGTCGAGGGTGAACGACCAATCTTCTGTATGTAGGCTTTTCAGAATCGTGACCAGTATCACGATGACGAACAACGATAGCAGGAAGTGGATCGTCGTTCCCATCACCGTTCGTAGCGGATAAATCCCATACGGTAGCGGACATTGGCGGATGTAGGCTTCGTTGTGCATCAGGGCCAAGCACCCCGACGTGGTCGAGCCGCGAATGTAATCCCAGACGCAAAGACTGGGCAGTAGAAACGCACCGAATTCCGTCCAGCGCTCCATCCCGAGAATTTGTCCAAACCCGAGCACCAACACCACGCTCATCAAAACCGGGTTCAACACCGACCAGCCAATTCCCAGCACGGACCGACGATACCGCGTGCGCAGGTCCATCCGGACCAATGACAACCAAAAGTAGCGGAACAACCAAATCGCTTTCAGATGATGCAACATTCCCGATCCCGTTCTAGTCCCACACCGAACACATTTCGCCTGTCGTGGGAAATTAACGACTCCCCTGAATTCTTACTACCCCAACTCGGTGTACAAACTGCCCAACCAGCAGTCCCGGCAGAATCAGTCCGTTCACCCTGTACGAAAATTTGATTATAACGGCAGTTGCGCTTGCGCCATTTGCAAGGTATGTGTAGATTCTAGTGATTCGTGTGATTGTGCTGAATCTATGGGGGAGCGGAAATGGCGTGGGACGAAGTTTGGATGGGCGACTGCGTGACGCTTTTGGACACGCTCCCGGTAGGTAGTGTGGATCTCGCCTTCGCCGATCCGCCGTTCAACATCGGGTACGAATACGATGTTTACCAAGACCGACGCCAGAAGGACGAGTACTTGAAGTGGACCGATAGCTGGTTGTCGTCGCTGACCCGCGTGCTGAAGCCGTCCGGGTCGCTGTTCGTGGCAATCGGGGACGAGTACGCGGCGGAAATGAAGATTCGCCTCGATTAGCTCGGGTTGACGATGCGGAACTGGATTGTCTGGCATTATACGTTTGGCGTGAACTGCACCAAGAAGTTCAACCGCAGTCACGCCCACATCTTTTACTACGTCGTCGATCCGAAACAGTGTACCTTTGAACCGGACCGCGTTCGGGTGCCGTCGGCCCGACAAACAACTTATGCGGACAGCCGCGCGAACCCGGTCGGGAAGCTGCCGGACGATACTTGGGTGCTTCGCCCGCAAGAAGCGGATCAGCACTTCCAACCCGATTCGGACACGTGGGCGGTGTCCCGTGTTTGTGGAACGTTCAAGGAGCGAACCGGCCACCCCTGCCAGATGCCTGAAGGCGTTCTAGAACGCATTATTAAAGTTGCATCTAACCCCGGCGACTTGGTCCTCGACCCGTTCGCGGGCAGTGGAACCACCCTGGCCGTTGCGAAACGATTGAAGCGGCGCTACCTCGGAATGGAACTGTCTGAACCCTATGCGGAGGCCGTGAAAGCCCGACTCGCCAACGTGCGCGTCGATGCCGCCCACCCCGTCAGTGTGCCACGCCGACCGGGATTGAAACGCACCCAAGCCGCCGGTTTGAAGCCACGATAGTCAGAATTACTCACGCAGAAACGCAAAGACGCAATGAGAGCAAGAAAAACCATTTCTTTTGGCTCTTCTTACTGCGTCTTTGCGTCTCTGCGTGAGACGATTTATTTCCCCAGCAGTTCCCGCCCGAGGTCGTTGGCTCGTTGCAGCGCCTCGGGTAATTTTGCAGTATCTTTGCCACCGGCTTGAGCGATGTCCGGCTTGCCGCCACCGCTGCCGCCCACGATGGCCGCGAGTTGCTTGACGATGTCGCCTGCCTTCATCTTCTTCGCGGTCAAGTCGCTTGTTAACGCTACCACGAGCGACACTTTTCCCTCATCCTCCACCCACCCGAACACGATAAACGCCGACTTCGCCTTCTGCCGCAAGCGATCAATCTGGGTGCGAACCGCATCAAACCCTGCCGCTGTGAGTTCCCCCACGATGAGCGTAGTCCCGTTGATGTCGGGCGACGTGTCTAAAATTTGGTCCACGAGGTTCGTCAAGTCGGCGGCCTGGGCTTTCTTGATTTGCTGTTGCAGTTTCTTGACCTGGTCTTGCAACGCCTCGACGCGGTCGGGCAGGTCTTCCGGCTTGCATTGAAACTTCGCGGTCAGGTCATCGACCACGGTCGTCATCTGCTGAATCATCTGCTGGGCGACACGCCCGGTCACGGCGCTGATGCGGCGAATCCCCTTGGCGACCCCTTCTTGCCCGGTAATTTTGAAGTAGCCGATGCCCCCCGTTCGTGGCATGTGTGTCCCGCCACAGAACTCAATCGAGTCGTCGTGGGTGGCTTCGCTCGGTAATTCGGCGCCGATCATCACGACGCGGACCGGGTCCGGGTATTTCTCGCCGAACATCGCCCGTGCGCCGGTGACATTCTTCGCTTCATCCAGCGGCAACGTGATGGCCGTCACGGGTAAATCCCGGTTGATGAGCCGGTTGACTTTTTCTTCGATGGTGCGCACTTCGTCCGGCGACAACGGCTTGTCGTGGCTAAAGTCGAACCGGGTTTTATCCTCGTCCACCAGCGAACCCTTCTGCTCGACGTGACTGCCAAGCACTTGTCGCAGTTCGAGGTTTAGCAAGTGCGTCGCGGTGTGGTTCCGCATCACGTCGATGCGCCGGAAGGTCGATTGCATCAACTGAACCGTGTCGCCGACCGCAATTTCGCCCGCGAGCATCACCCCGGCGTGCAACACAGTTTCCCCGAGCCGCAACGTGTTATCGACGCGGAACTCGATCTCCGGTGTCTCGACTTTGTCGATGGTGCCGGTGTCGCCCACCTGCCCGCCCTGCTCGGCGTAGAAGTTGGTGCAGTCGAGCAGCAGCCCGACGGCATCGCCGGGCGCGAGCGTGCCGCTCACAATCACCGCGTTGTCCTTCACCCACCCCACCACCTTCGCGGAGATCACCGCCGTGGCGTACTTCGGCGTGTCGTCCGTCTTCGGCAGTTCCCCCTGCACGGCGGAGATGACCAACCCCTTCCCGCCGGCGCTACTGATCGCCGTGAACTCATCCCACAACCGCTGGTACTCGCGCATATCAACTGAGAGGCCCACCTCTTCGGCCATCTGCCGAGTGATACCGATGTCGAGGCCGTTGGTGGTATGGAAGTGGAAAGCATCTCTCCCAGAGATGGTTGGCACACCCGTACAGCGAGTCTTGATGAATGCGATTTGCTCACTGCGTGTATCGGGGAACTCGACTGAAACAGTCCCTTTCTCTGGGCTGCCGACCCTGAAGTTGGCCGGCGGCAACCCGTCGAAGTCCTCTCCCTGAAACATGGAGTGAGTGTGGATAATCAGCTTGAAATCGGGGTCAAGTTTGTGCGCCAGAGACTCACCAATCACGTCGAGGGCAGCGCGTCTGAAGAGAATTATCCCGTTCCCCAGTGTCCGCAGGAAGCCACGTTCCTCCTCGAATATCACCCTGCGGACCCGCTCCGGGTTCGCCTTCAGTTCCGGGAACGCGATACCCATCTGCGCCACCACCGTATCGACCAGTTTGTGCAGGAACGGCTCCTTCAGCCCCAACACTTGCCACCCGTATCGCGACGCCCGCCGCAAAATACTACGTAAGACGGCGTTTCGGCCTTTGTTGCCGGGCAACGCGCCGTCCGTGATGGCGAACGTCAGCGTGCGGATGTGGTCCGCGATCACGCGGTACGCAGTGTCCGTGAGGTCGTGCAGATCGCCGCCGTAGGGCCGGGCTTTTGTCGCCTCCTGGATCGCCACGAAGAGCGGCGTGAAGATGTCCGTGTCGTAGTTGCTCGACTTACCCTGGATCACCTTCGTGATGCGTTCAAAGCCCATCCCGGTATCGACGTGCTTCGCCGGGAGCGGGGTCAGCGACTTGTCCACGTTGCGGTTGAACTGGATGAACACGAGGTTCCAGATTTCGATGACCTTGTCCGTGCCACCGTTCACGAGCGGTCCGCCGGACTTGTCCGGCGTGTGGTCGTAATGGATCTCCGTACAAGGCCCGCACGGCCCGGTGTCGCCCATTTCCCAGAAGTTGTCCTTCTTGTTCCCCAGGTGAACGTGGCCGTCCAGAACCCCGACCGATTTCCACAGGTCGGCGGCTTCGTCGTCGCGCGGGATCCCGTTATCCTTGTCGCCTTCAAACACGGTGACGTGCAGCCGCGTCACGTCCAGCTTCCACACGACGGTGAGCAGCTCCCACGCCCACGCGATCGCGTCCTTTTTGAAGTAATCGCCGAAGCTCCAGTTGCCAAGCATCTCGAAAAACGTGTGGTGGTAGGTGTCCTTGCCGACATCGTCGAGGTCGTTGTGCTTGCCGCCCGCCCGGATGCACTTTTGCGTGTTGGCGACGCGGGTGAAGGCCGGTTTTTCGGTGCCGAGGAAGTAGGGTTTGAACTGATTCATCCCGGCGTTGGCGAACAGCAACGTGGGGTCGTCGTGCGGCACCACCGGCGAGGAGGCGATGTTCTTGTGCCCATATTTTTGGCAAAAGAAGTCCACGAACTGCTTGCGAATTTCAGAAGACGACACCATATCAACCTCATAAATCCCGAAACCCAGCGACCAGACACCTAGCCTGCGTTGCTAAACAAGACACGAATTCTACGAGAAAGTTCAAGAGGTTCCGACTGTGCAAGCCGATGATGAAGAGAACTGGAAAATTCGGCAGTCCTTGTTTGACTGCGACCCGGCCCGTGGTTACTGTAATCAAGCTTTACTGCAAACAGTGATCAGAATGCGATTCGACCCAGACATTTAGGAGACAAACATGGCGAGTGATGACATTCAACGGGGACCGTTTGACAAGATGTACCGCGACACGAACATCGCAATTCTCATCCTCTTTGGCGTGTGCTGTAACTGGATCGCGTTCATCTTCAGCCTGATCGCCTTTCTGACGGCGAAGGATTCGCTTGCGAAGTCGAACGCAAAACTCGTGATGATAGTTGCAGCGGTCGCATTTGTAGTCCTGTTCGGGTTGCAAATGGCAGGAGTTCTGGGTGGACTCGGAGCGCCCCGCTAATATGACTCCATGATCCCGACTGAATCAACATCACTCACACGCCGCCGTCGAACCTTAATCCGGGGTTGCCTGCTGGCAATTCTCGGGCTGGGCTTCGCCGTGGTGTTGTGGGTGGTCATGCTGATTCCGCCGTCGGAACACAGT
>JANLRE010000434.1:0-2008 GCA_031368205.1 Fimbriiglobus sp.
GCTGTGTGGTGAAGTCCTATTTTCTGGTAGTCGTGTTACTGTTTTCAACCACGTCATTCGCGGGTGCGGATGATCTGAAAGCTCGCATCACGCCGATTGCTACCGCGCACAAAGGCAAGGTCGCGGTGGCGGTCAAGCACCTTGTCACCGGGGAGGAGTTCTACCTCAACGCGGACGAACCGATGCCGACGGCGAGTTTGATTAAGCTCGCCATCATGGTCGAAACTTTCTGGCAAGTCGAAGAAGGCAAGCACAAGTTCGACCTGATACTCACCCTCAAGAAAGACGACCAAGTGCCCGGCGCGGGTGTGTTGACGGACAGCTTCACGCCGGGTGCGACGTTTGCGTTACTGGATGCGTTACGGTTGATGGTGACGGTTTCCGACAACACCGCGACGAACATGGTTCTCGATACGATCAGCATTCCGGCTACTAACACCCGGATGGAATCACTCGGCTTCAAGAACACCAAAATCCATGCCAAGGTTTACAAAGGTAGCACCACATCAATTGATCCGGAACGAACCAAGAAGTACGGTCTCGGCTCGACGACGGCCCGCGAAATGGTGCAACTCCTGGAGTTGATCCAAGCCGGCAAAGTGGTTACGCCGAAAGCTTGCGACGAGATGCTGAGCATCTTGAAGAAGAACCAAGACAACGAACTCATGGTGCGGATGTTACCCGCAGGCACCACAGTGGCGCACAAGACTGGCGCTGTCAGTAACGCGCGGACCGATGCGGGGGTCATCTACCTGAGCGGCAAGCCGACGATTGCGATTTGCATTTTGACCAACGAGAACGACGACAAACGGTGGGTCATTGACAACGCCGCACAAGTCACGATCTCGAAGATCGCCCGTGAGGTCTACGACCACTTTGCGGCGAAAGCACCGAGCGAAAAAAAGTAATAACCTAGCGGCGTTTTGGACACCACGAACTGATTTTGCGAACCATCACCCTCTAGATAGCACCTGAAATGGAACCCTCTCCGATGGCAACGAAAACACTGAACGTCGGCATGATCGGCTACGGCTTCATGGGCCGCGCCCACTCCAATGCCTACAAGCAAGTCGGGCAATTTTTCCCGTCGTCCTACAAGGTGGTCCTGAAGGCAGCGTGTGCCCGTGATGGTGCTAAGGCGAAGGAGTTTGCCGACCAGTGGGGCTACGAGTCCGTGGAGACCGATTGGAAGAAACTCATCACGCGGCCCGATATCGACGTGATTGACATTTGCACGCCGAACAACTTGCACAAAGAGATTGCTCTCGCCGCTGCCGCAGCGGGGAAGATGATCCTGTGCGAAAAACCGCTGGCCATGAACGCCGTCGAGGGCCTCGAAATGGTCAACGCGGTCGAGAAGGCCAAAGTCCCGAACATGGTGTGGTACAACTACCGCCGCATCCCGGCGGTGACGTTCGCCAAGCAGTTGATTGACGAAGGCCGCCTCGGAAAGGTTTTCCACTACCGGGCGAAGTTCCTCCAAGACTGGACGATTAAATCCGATCTACCGCAAGGCGGCCAAGGTCTTTGGCGTCTCGACGTGGCCGCAGCCGGTTCGGGCGTCTCCGGTGACTTACTCGCCCACTGTATCGACACGGCCATCTGGCTGAACGGCGGCATCGAAAGCATTTGCGCGATGACCGAAACCTTCGTGAAAGAACGGATGCACACCCTGACCGGAAAAGTCGAGAAGGTCGGTATCGACGATGCGTGCATCTTCATGGGCAAATTCGCCAACGGTTCGCTCGCCAACTTTGAATCGACACGTTACGCCCGTGGCCACAAGGCACTTTACACGTTCGAGATCAACGGCGAAGACATGTCGATCGGCTGGGACTTGCACGACCTGCACCGGCTGCAAATTTTCGACTACAAGGACGAAGGCAAGCTACGCGGGTGGAAGTCCATTCACATCACGGACAACGGCGGCGAGCACCCGTACATGGACAAGTGGTGGGTGCCCGGCTTGGCGATCGGTTACGAATCCAGCTTCATCCACCAAGTCGCG
>JANLRE010000459.1:0-2741 GCA_031368205.1 Fimbriiglobus sp.
CGAGGCCCGACGCGGCGACCCCGTCGGGCCTCGAAACTCGACCCGACCTACAAGGCTCAAGAAACATCCTTGATACTTGAACCGGAGTTCTCTGATATGCAGTTGCCGCTTCTCACGTTGCCCCGCGCGGTTCCGGCCCTGTCGAAGCGACCGACTCAGGACTCCATTCCCGGCACGCGCGAAGAGCGGGAGCGGGTCAAGTCGATCGCCGACAAGTACGTGGCCCGCGTCAAGCCCGTCATCCCGCTGTCACTCGAAGAGTTGCGCATCCACGCCGACCGCGTGCTAGCGACCACCGACCTGGACGCGAAGTTCCGCGACTACATCGCGGTCGTCATTAACGGCGAAGCCAACCGCGAGGCGTTGGCCAGCGTGCCGTATGAACGCCGACTGCTGTTGTTGCCGAAGTGCCTGCGGGTCGAAGACCGTTGCCCGGCGCCGTTCGACGAGTTCGGTTTGCTGTGCAAGCAGTGCGGACTCTGTTCGATTCAGGACATGCAGAACGAAGCCGAACGGCTCGGGTACGCCGTGCTGGTGGCCGAAGGCTCCGCGCTGGTGATGGCGATTATTCAGACCGGCAAGATCGACGCCATCGTCGGCGTCAGTTGCCTGTCGGTGCTCGAAAAAGCGTTCCCGTACATGGAAGCCGCCGCCATTCCGGGCGTGGCGATTCCGCTGCTGCAAGACGACTGCAAGGACACCGCAATCGACATCGAGTGGGTGTGGGACTTCATTCACCTGACCAGTGACGACCGCACGTTCCGCCTCGACCTGGACGCGGTTCGGGCGGAAGTGGACACGTGGTTCACGCAAGATTCGCTGCTCGAAATCCTGGGCTACGGCACGACCGAAACCGAGACGATTTCCCGCGAATGGCTCGGCAAAACCGGCAAGCGGTGGCGGCCGTTCTTGCTGGCGTGCGTGTGGAAAGCGTTGCAAACCGACCAGCACGCCAGTTTCCCGGACGACATCCGCAAACTGGCCGTCGCCGTCGAGTGCTTCCACAAGGCGTCGCTGGTTCACGACGACATCGAAGACGACGACGACCTGCGCTACGGCGAAAAAACCTTGCACGCCGAACACGGCATCCCGGTCGCGCTGAACGTCGGGGACTTGCTGTTGGGCGACGGCTACCGGCTCATCGCCGAGACAAACGCACCGCCCGCCATCCGGTCGCTGATGTTGAAAATCGCGGCGGAGGGGCACCGGACACTTTGCTTAGGCCAGGGTGCCGAACTGACGTGGGCGAACAACCCCCGACCACTTTCGCAACTGGAAGTCGTCGGGATTCACCGGCAGAAAACCGCGCCGGCGTTTGAAGTGGCTTTGCGAATCGGTGCCGCGTTCGCTGGTGCCGACCCGGAATTGCACGAGACGCTGACGGCGTACAGCGAGGCCCTCGGCATCGCCTACCAAATCCGCGACGACGTGGACGACCTCGCCAACCCGGACGACGGCAACGACCTGACCGCGCCCCGCCCGTCGTTCCCACTTGCGGTGGCATACGAACGGGCCAAGGGCGCCGACCGGGAATTGCTCGAAGCGGCCTGGAAGCGAAAGACGGCTGTGAACCCTGCCGACGTGCGCGACGTGATCGAACTCCTCGGCGGCGCCGAACGCTCCTCGCAGATGTTGGAGTCGTACAAAGAGCAAGCGGTGCGGACGCTGATGGAAGTCCAACACCCGAGTTTGAAGGGCCTGCTTCGCCGCGTCGTCAGTAAGATTTTCAGCATCGAAATTAAGGGCTGGTGCAGTGAGTTTGAGACTCGAAATGCTGCAAGTCGCCCGGTTAGCGCCGAAGCTATTGGGTGATTCGACGGACCTCGTCACCGGGTTCTTCCGCAGCCAACTCAACCCCGATGGCGGCTTCCAAGATCGCGCCGGCAACAGCGATCTGTACTACTCCGTCTTCGGCCTGGAGGGGCTTCTCGCTCTCCGAGCCGACCTGCCCATCGTCGCCACGCACCGCTACCTAAAGTCGTTCGGGGACGGTGCCGACCTCGACTTCGTACACCTCGCCTGCCTCGCCCGCTGTTGGGCCGCGCTGCCCGTTCCGCTTCGTTATGATGTCCCCGCCGATGCGATCATTCGCCGCGTCGAAACCTTCCGCAGTGCGGATGGTGGCTATGCCAACGAACCCGGCGCCGCCGACGGCACGCTCTACGGTTGCTTCCTCGCGCTCGGCTCTTACCAAGACGTGGGCCGCACAATTCCCGACCCGGCTGGAATGTTGAAGTGTGCGTCCCGCTTGCGGGCCGACGACGGCGGGTTTGCGAACCAGCACGACATCCCCTTCGGCCTCACGCCCTCGACCGCCGCCGCCGTCACGTTGTTCCGCATGCTCGAAGCCCCGATTCCGGACGAACTTGGAGCGTGGCTATTGGCCCGCTGTCGCCCCGAAGGCGGCTTCTTCGCCACGCCAATGGCCCCGCTCCCGGATCTTCTTTCCACGGCAACTGCCCTGCACGCCCTGTCCGGGATGCACGTTTCGATTGAAGCCATCCGCGAACCGTGCCTGGATTTCATCGACACCCTGTGGACGAACAAAGGCGCCTTCCACGGCCAATGGGCGGATGACATCGTCGATTGCGAATATACCTACTACGCGCTGCTGGCGTTGGGCCACCTCAGCCTTTAGGATGGGCGGGCGGAATCTGGCGGTTCTTGTAGGTCGTGGTCGAGGCTTTGCGAGGCCCGACACAAACGAGTCAGCGAAAAGGATCAGCCCTATTGTCCGTGGG
>JANLRE010000526.1:0-3912 GCA_031368205.1 Fimbriiglobus sp.
CCGCCGAAGTCGGGGCTCGACACGCCCGTCGCCCAGACGACACCGAAAATCGACACGACGGCGACCCCACCGGTGATCGATGTCAGCGCCGTCGTGCGCAGGGTCGACCAGCCGGTGAACGACGGCAGCTCCGACGTGTAGATGATCCAGCTGAACTGGGCGAAGAAGCAGAGGATCACACCCCAGCCGATGCCGCCGATTGCCACCCAGCCCCAGTACCCTGGCACCATTCGCATGGTCCAGGGGCCTTCCCATATCATCACGGTTGTCATTGCGGTTCCCCAGGCTGTTAGCCAGATGAAGTCCCGACGGTAACGCGGCAGATCACGCAATACCAAGCCGACGACCCACAGCCCCGGCGCGACGAACGGCACGAACCAGCGGACGGAGCAACACATCCCAGACATGTTCGTGGACATTGCGGCATACAGCAACCACCCGCCGCCGCAAAACATCAGGCCAAACGCTAGTGCGGGCCGAGTCGGTGGACTGTTCCGCCCCAGCAACCACATCCCGCCGGGTGTCAGCAATAGCGGCAGGTTGTGAAGCATGAACCCCTTGTTCCCGAAGAGCATTTCGGCGGCGTAAACGAAGAACCACCCGAGCGGGTGTTTGAACCCGCCCGTGGCGATGTCTGCCGTGAACGGCGAGCCGGGCCATTGCAGGTATTCCGGCACGGCGTTCATCGGCCCGATCGTCCCGCCGATGGCATAGTTCAAGGCATGGTGGCCGACCATCCACGGGGTCATCCCAAGTCCGACGAGCAAGACCGGCATGATTCGCCGAAGTTGGTAGACGCAATATGCCAGTGTCGCCAGCATCAACACCGGCCCGAGACCCAGATCGACGGTGTAACCAAACCCGGCCAACAGCCCGATCGTCACGCATCGCAACGTTGAACTATCGTGGTCACACTTCGCTAGCGCCAAACACAACGCGGACGTGACTCCCAGCAGCACGATGTGCGAGTTCACTTGCTGGCTATAAACCGGCGCGACGGTGGCGAACATCATCGCCACCGGAAGGGCCAACGACCACCAACGGGTTAGCCTGATCGCAATGCCAAGCCGCCAGATGCAGGCCACCGCCACGACGAACGCCAACCCGGAACTCAGCACCGTTTGCAAGAAACAGTACCAATCGGGACGCTGCGTTGCCGTGGGTCCGCCTGCCAGTAACCACAGGCGATGGGGCACTGCCATCACCACGCTTAACACCGGGGATTTGTCCGAATAAAAGTGCCCGTCGATCAGCAACTTGTCCAGCGTGCCGAGCGTGTGCAAATCGAGCCGATTGAGCGGGTAAGGCGATGGCCGACCCGGTTCAACGGGTGGCACCTGCACGAAAATGGAATCGTCGATCACAAACGAACCGCGTTCGCCAAGCATCTCGACGGCGGCCAGCCGACTCCCGTCGTTCCAACCGCCCGCATGGGATTTGGCACCCAGCACGGCGACTAATGTGGCAACCGCAACTAACAGCCAGCCGAGTTTTCCAAAGTGCCTATCGGGAATCGGTTGCTGCAACATGGATCACTCGGCACGAACTAGCGGGAATCGCTTCGACCAGTGAATTACAACGGAACAAGCCCCTGCCGCAATCCCGATTGGGCTTCCGGACGGGTGGGGCGGTCGATTACCATCTCGGGGCAAGTTTCACCAGGACACGGATGTTGTCATGCACTGGCTGCTGATTGGCTACATGTTTTTGTTCATCCACCGGCCGTTTGAAGTCTGGCCGATGTTGGGCGACCTGCGCATCGAGCGGGTGTACATGCTTGCCACCATCGTGGCGTGGGTGGTGTACTCCGGCAAGCGCTGGCTGCCGAACGCCCAGCACATCGCCTACGCCGGGTTCGCCACGGCGGTCCTGGCGGCTTGGGTCATGAGTCCGTGGATGGATCGAACGCAACCGCTTGTCGAGGATTACTTCAAAATCCTCGTCTTTTACGGGCTGCTGGTCACCACGGTTCACGACGAGAAGGCGTTGAAGAAAATCGTCATCGGCTTCATCGCGGTGATGGGAATTTACCTCGCCCACTCGTTCCGCGAGTACACGAACGGCCGGCACGTTTACCGGATGGGCATTGCCCGGTTGATCGGCGTTGATTCGACGATGGGCGACCCGAACAGCTTTGGCGCGAGCATCGTGTTTGCGTTGCCGTTCGTCGCGGCGTTGTGGCGAACGGGCATCGGCGGGCTGTACGGCAAGCTCGCTCTGAGTGGATACGGTGGGCTGTCGGTGTTGTGTATTCTGCTGACGGGTTCGCGGTCGTCGCTGTTGGGGTTAATCGCCTGGGCCACCATTCTGATTCTTGGGAATCGACGGCGTTGGCTGTTCCTTGGTTTGGTCGGGGCAGCGGCTCCGGTGGCATTCATCGCGTTGCCGGAATCGTTGCAGACTCGGTTTGAAACGATCATTAACCCCGAAGTCGGTCCGGCAAACGCCAAAGAGTCCGGCGAGGGGCGAGTCATCGGACTATTAACCGGCCTCGATCTTTGGGCGGCGAATCCGCTCAGCGGCGTCGGCCCCGGTGCGTGGCGACCGGCCACCGGAAGTGGCGTCGAGTCGCACAACCTATACGGCCAACTCGTCGGCGAACTCGGCACGATCGGGCTGGTCGGGTTCGTGGCCGTGTTGGCGGGTTTTTACATCAACTACCGTCGCGTTGCCGCCATTCGCAAGCAGTACCCCGAATGGGGCCACGACCTCATCTTCCAAGTCTCGTCCGCCGTCGGTGTCGGGGTGCTGTTGCTGCTGTTCATGGGGAACTTCGGGCACAATCTCTTCCGTTACAGTTGGCTGTGGTACGGCGGTTTCCTGATCGTCGCACGGCATTGTGCGGAGGAACGGCTACTCGATCACGAGTGGGAACTGGCGGACCAAGACTGTGACGAAGTGGAACTGGATGACGAGTGGACTGCGCACGAGGGGCACGTGTTGCCGGGATATGCGAGTTCGGTTCGATGATTTGTTTTTTGGGCAGGCGCCGAAAGCCCACGCACGATCGTGCGTGGGCTTTTGTGGTGTGTTGAAGTGGGTTTGGGTTGCCGGACGGACTCAGCGCAGCAACAATACCTTGCTTGCCAGTATTACCCGCCCACGAGTGCGAAACCATGATGAAGCGGATTGGAATCGTTGCCCTCATGCTCGGAGTGTGCGCGACACTAGCGATCTCGCAACAGGCGCCACCGCGAGTCGTCCGGGATGTCGTCATCACGCCCACCATTGGGCAACCGGAGATTCAACGGGTGCGGGTGATGCTTCAGGCGATCGAAGCCACGAAGAACAATCCAGGGTTGCTGAAGCAACTGACGGACTTGGTGCAGAACAACCCCGGCAAAACACCGGAGCAGCTTGCAAACGAATTTCTTGCGAAGAACCCTTCATTGAACACACCCGAAGGCTTGAAGCAGTTCGAGAAGCTCGCCGAAGGTCTTCAAGCCATCACGCCGCCGAAGTCCACGCCGGGTGTCACCCCGGCTCCGGTCTCACAGAACCCACCACCGCCTTCAAAGACTGAAGTGCCGAATTCGCCTACACAAACTCCAACTCCAACACAATCACCGGCAGTACCGCCGACGCAGAATTCGGAAACACCGATGGTCGGTAGCCAACAGCCTGCCCCACCCGTTGGATCGAATCCCCCGACCGCTCCACCGATGACGCCTGCACCGATGCTGCCACCCATGACACCGGGACCGAATGGGCAGCCAAGTGGCACACCCACTACTCCGCAGACAGCACCGACTACCCTACAGAAAACCCTGCCAAAAACGCCTGCTACACCGCCAGCGACTACTCCGGAAGACAAGCAATTTCAGGCCGTGGCAGGCTGGTGGGAAAAGAACGTCGGGCCGCTGAAGGACACCCCGGCGATTAAGGACGTCCTGACGGAATTCGTCAAAGGGG
>JANLRE010000567.1:0-2284 GCA_031368205.1 Fimbriiglobus sp.
GAACGCCGGGAACGCTGGGAACGCCGGGAACGCTGGGAACGCCGGGAACGCTGGGAACGCCGGGAACGCTGGGAACGCCGGGAACGCTTAACGTCGAAGGACTGCAACAACATGCCATCGCTCCACTGCCCCTGTTGTCGTGCGATGAACGACGCCCCCCCGGCCTGTCGGCGGTGCAAGGCGGACTTGTCGTTGCTGTTTGGCGTGATGACGCAACGCGAAGCGTTGTTGTCGGCAGCAACTACACAAATTGTGGCGGGTGATTTTTTCGCGGCGCTGTGTTCGATCGGCGATGCGGAAAGTTTGCGTTCCGGTGAAGATGTGTCCCGGTTGCGGGCCGTCGTTCATTTGTTGAGTCGGGATTTCCACACGGCGTGGGCTTGCTATAGTGCGGTGGGAACGTGATGTCACTATCGTGGTAGCGAACGGTCAGGAATGAACATGAGCGAAGCCGTTCTGATCGTGGATGACGAGGAAAGCGTTCGCCGCACGTTTCACGACTGGCTGACGACCTCCGGGTTGGACGTGCGCGTGTTGTCCGCCGGGGATTCGGAAGCCGCGTTGATCCTGGCGAACCAGCAGAGCATCGACTTGGCGATTCTGGATTGGAACCTCGGCAGTGGCACGGACGGCTTGCGGTTGCTCGAAGACCTCGTCGAGTTTCAGCCGGAAATCGTGGCCATTCTTATCACCGGGTTCGCCGGGCAAGCCACCCCCCTTGAAGCGCTTCGCATGGGCGTCCGGGATTACCTCGACAAGAACCAAGACCTGAACCGCGACACGTTTTTGAAGGCGATTCGCAAGCAACTGGACAAAATTCGCCCGGCGAAACGGCAACGCGAACTGAACGAAAGCCTCGCCAGTTTCCGCGAGACCGTCGAAAAGGTGTTGCCCTTGGTCCGCTCCACGGCGACCCTCAACGACCCGGTGCCGCTACCCGTCGCGGTCCACACGTTGTTCCGGTTTTTGCTCCGCGCCACGGGCGCCACCGATGGCGTGCTGATCGTGCGGCACCTGTTGAATGACGGCACGGACTTCACCAACTGCTACGCCCCCAGCGGGGAACCCCTGCCGACCCCCACGGTGCCGTTCAGCCGGTCACTGGCGGCGAACGTCGTCAGTATGCAAGACCCGTGTGTGATGAACGACTTCGACCCCGCGTCCGCCGGGATCGTGGACCTGATGCCGTTTGAGCGCAACCGCAAGTCGATCCTCGCGGCGCCGGTGCGGGTCGGCTCCGGGACGCATGTGGTGTTGGAACTGTTCGACAAGCCGGTATTTACCGAAGAAGACCGGCGGCTTGTGGCCGCAGCCGCAGACATCGGCGCGGAGTTGCTGAAGCAAGCGCTCGCCGAACGGCAAACACATTCGTTGCTCTTCGACGCAGTCGAAGCGGCCCTGACTGCTAGTGAGAACGTGACCCGCACGCTGAACACCACGCCCGACACCCCAGCCTACACGCGGGCAGAGACATCCGCCATTGTCATGGAGCGATTGAAGTTGGGACTCGCCGCGAACACCAACGCGGTCATCGACGCCGAGACGGGGTTGAAGCTCGTTGAGGCGGTCCGCACGTTGGCCACCCGCCACGGCACGGCGCCGGTGGAACACTGCGTGCTGCTCGTGAATAACTTGCGTGAACTACTGGATGGAATCACCGGAACGGAGTGACCCACGGACTGGCCGAACCGCGTGGTTTCACCAGTTCGTGACTTTCAGATGATTGAAACTCGACCGACCGTCTTTGACGAGATTTTTGCGAAGCTCACACCCGATCGGTTGTTGCGCGACGAGCGCGCGACGGGTGCCGGTATCGCCGTGGCGATCATTGATTCGGGCGTCGAACGCAGCATTCTCGAAGAGAAGTTCCTGAAAGCGGGCACGCCGATTCGCCCGATCGAAGGCGTCGTCTTCCGCACCGGCAACGCCACGCCGCTGCCCTACGACGGCCACCAATCGTCACCGCACGGCACGACGGTCGCGGACATTATCCTGACCATCGCGCCGCAAGTGCAGCTCTACTCCGCCGACGTGTTCGGCCCGCAAGGGGCCTGCGAAGTCGAGACCGTGATTGCCGCGCTGCACCACGCCATTGACGTGTGGAAAGTGAAAGTGATTAACCTGTCGCTCGGGGTGCCGGAACACAAGTTGCAGCAGTTGCCGCGCCGCAACCAACTGCTCCGTGCCATTGAAGAGGCGTACTTCAAAGACGTGCTGGTCTTCGCCGCCGCCCACAACGAACACCCGCTCACCCGCAGTTACCCGTCGATGTTCTCCCCGCCAC
>JANLRE010000573.1:0-3670 GCA_031368205.1 Fimbriiglobus sp.
TCGCCGAAGCCGTCGTCGCGGCGTTGAACCAGAAACCCTGTTGGTAGCTCAGCCATTGAGAAAGTCTTCTCAGCAGGAACAGGAATCAGTACCGGACCCAACCGTTCATCTCACAGAGTTGCAGAATCCACGGCGCTCGCCAAGGGTTCCAGGCGGGATAATATACGGAGAAGATCGACACCCCCAACAACACGCCGGCAACCCACCGGGCCGCCGCGATTCGGGCCAAGCGGTCCGTGGCGTGTAATGTTCCGAGTAGCCACAACGGCGTTAGCCAGATCAGCCACCGTGCGCAACACGTGAACCCGCCGTAGTTGTTCGTCTTCCAAACGTAGAACCCGAACACCACCCCAGAGACCGCGATTGTCAACGCCGACATCATCGCACTGGTCCAAACGCCACGCGACCCGGCTTTGGGACTCGTTAGCAGTTTCATCACGTCCGAAAAACTCGGGACCGCGTTCGCAATCAACCCACCCGCTGCCAGAAGCCACACCGGGGTTAAGCTGAACCAGCCGTGGTGCCCGACTAGCAAGTGAAACGCATACACCGATTTCGGTTCGTCGGCGAAGTCGATCCCGGTTGCGCCGGGTTTGCCGAGATGGCTCCAGTGGCTTCCGGCGAAGTTGTACAACGGTCCGCCAAACTCCCCGTAAGCCGGCAACCAAAACCCCATCGCCGCGTAGTTGCTGGCGAACAGCCCGACAATCGGAATCGCCATTCCGGGAAGAAAGCACAGCATCGCGCGCGACGGTCGGCTGATGGCCAGCATTACGAAAAGCCCGACCGCGAACGCCGCTGCCGGAAGTTCAAATGTTGTGGTCAACCCGGCGAAAAACCCGCTCACGAACAGACTGAATGGCGAATCATCCGCATCCGCACGCAACAACGGGTAGATCGCAAACAGCGCGCAGTACGCCGCCGGCGAGTGGTTGTTGAGCGTCATCGAAAATGTCGTCAGAAATGTCGCACAACAGGCCGTGGTGAACGTGAACAGCCGACCGAAATCGGTCGTGCCGTGTTCCTCGATCAACTTCGCCAACAGCACCAGGTACAGTACGAACGGCAGCACGTTTACGGTAATCAGGATGATGCTGACGACCCACCAGCGATCATGGTCGATCGACAACCCGAGAAACTTGTGCAGGACGTAATACTCCCCCGCCACGATGATCGGTAACACCGGCGGCTTGCTGGAATAGAACTGCCCCGTCTCGGACTTCATCACTTTGTCGAGTGACTGATACCCGTCCTGAAAAATGATCCCGCTGTCGCGGTAGTCGGTCTCGCTACGAAAGTTGTCGCGTTGGCCAATCACGAAGGTGCCGTTTTCGACGAGCGCTTTCACCGTGGCCCACCGGGAGCGGTCGTTGGAACTGAACATCGCCGTCGGTTCGGGGCGAACTGCGGGCCAAGCTCGTTTGGGCACGAAGTTCTTGTCGCGGTCCGCCCCGTAGCTGGTTTCGGTCGGCGGCTTGTACCGGCTCGGCTCGTACACCATTTCGGCGCCGACGACCTTCGCCAT
Organism: Fimbriiglobus sp.; assembly: GCA_031368205.1. Taxonomy (GTDB): domain Bacteria; phylum Planctomycetota; class Planctomycetia; order Gemmatales; family Gemmataceae; genus Fimbriiglobus. The sequence continues at coordinate 1,526 of JANLRE010000573.1, forward strand.
CGTCACCGCGACCGCAACGGCAGTCAGTAGCAAATAGAACGATCGTCGCAGCGAGCCGGTCGCATCCGTAGCACTCATAAGCGGAAGTCTTCGCGGGAGGATAGCGGTTCGATAATGCGGATCCTGTCACTAATATGGTACGGGTCGCTGGTGCTGGCGGTGCGGGCCACCAGGAGTTCCGCGACCAGTCCGGTCATCAAGGCTTGCCCGGCCAGAATCGTGGCGATTCCTGACACGAGTAACAAGACCAGTGACGGAAATAGATCGGCCAAGCTTAACCACGTGATGATCGACAGCCCGAGGCAGATGAACGCAATTCCGAAGCCGATGAACGCGGCGGTGCCGAAGGGGTGCAGTGGTCGGTGGCCGAACGCGGTCGTGAACCGCACGCTCACCATGTCGAGGAAGCCTTTGATGAATCGCTTCCAGCCGAACTTCGATCGGCCAAACTTTCGGGCACGGTGGTGGACGGCGAGTTCCCCCACTTTGAAGCCTTGTGCTGCCGCCAAGACGGGAACGAAGCGGTGCAATTCACCGTAGAGCCGAACAGCACGCACGACTTCGGACCGATACGCTTTGAACCCGCAATTGTGGTCGTGCAACTTGACGCCCGTTACCACGCTGACCATTGCGTTGAACACGCGACTGGGGAAAACCTTGTGCCACGGATCGTGGCGAATTTGCTTCCAACCACTCACCACATCAAGACCCGATTCGATGGCCGTGAGGAACCGGGGAATCTCGTGCGGGTCGTCCTGCAAGTCCGCATCCAGTGTTAAAACGATGTCGCCGTGCGCCCGTTGAAACCCGGCTTGAAGTGCAGCGGCTTTGCCGAAGTTGCCCCGGAACCGGACGCCGCGAATGCGGGGTTCCTTCGTGCTCATGTCGCGGATCACGTCCCAGGATTGGTCCGTGCTGCCGTCATCGACGAACAGCACTTCGACCCGCAGGCTTTGCAGTTTGCTAACCGCGTCGATTTCGGCCATCAAACTGGGAAGGCTTTCGTGTTCATTGAAGACGGGAATCACCAGCGAAATCAGCCCGCTATCGAGGAACCGTTCGGGGTGCGATTCATCCACCATTTTTTTTCACCCCAGGTCGGCCCGTCCACCACAGCAGTAGGGCTAACGTCACTTCAAACACGGTCCACACCAACCGCAACACCAGGGAAACAATCACCGCAAACGCCTCGGGGCTACTGGCAATCGGCGCGAGTTGAAACGTCAGCATCCGTTGCAACAGGAGTTCCCTCGCGCCGAGGCCGCCGGGTAGGATCAACGCCACGAACCCGGCGACATACGACAACGTCGTCGCGCCGATCAAGCCCAGGTAGAGATCGACCGTGAGCGGAATCGGCTCGTCCGTTAAGCCTTGGATCGTCAGCCACAAACTACCCCCGAGAAGACACCACCCGACCGAAGCTTGCAACAGCCCCTGAAACAACAACAACACGGACGGGCTAGGCAGGAGCGTCGCCCTGTCGCCACGATACCTTTTTGCGACCCGCGCGACAAGCCGGTTCAGCACGCCCAAAACCAGGGGTAAGAGTGCCACGGCCAAAAACCCGAACCACGCGCCGGACCCGACTTCAATTGTGAACCCCGACCACGGCAACAGCCATACCCCGATCATCGCGCCGGCGGCCATGCTGGTCAGTGTTTCATACGTGCCGGTGACTCCGACGACGGCGGGGGACAGCCCGTGCGATTTCAACATCACCACCCGCAACACGATCACCCACGCCTTCCCCGGCACGTACTTCCCGAATTGGCTAACGAAGTACGCCCGCACGCCAATGAACCACGAAATCCCGGTGCCTTGGTTGCGCAACAGTTGCCAGAAAAACGTGCCCCAAAGTGTGTGGGCGGCGAGGTAAAGCACCCCGGCCGGTAGCAGAAACTCCAGGCGGATTGTGAGCGTGCGATCGCGGAGCGGGTTCGCAGACAGAAGGGAGTAAAAATGCCAGCCAATGGCCACGATGACGGCCACCGCGAACACCGACTTCAACACCAGCACTAGCCGCTTGCGCGATACAGACATGACGCAGTTATACTAACCCGAGCGGTAGTCGGGTTGAGAAGAGTGGCTATCCGAGCCACGACCGTTAGGGAGTGGCCCAACCGCCCTCGCACGAAACGTCGTGTT
>JANLRE010000616.1:0-3441 GCA_031368205.1 Fimbriiglobus sp.
TTCAAAATCTCGAAGACGGGGACGATCGCCGGGTGCTACGTCACGAGTGGCACGATCGAACGCAGCGCCCGAATTCGCGTCATCCGCGACGGCACGGTGCTGTACCCGCAAGGCGAAAAGGTGGCGAACCTGGACTCGCTCAAACGCTTCAAGGACGACGCTAAGGAAGTCCGCGAGGGCTTCGAGTGCGGTCTGAAAATCACCGGCTTCGACGACATCAAAGTCGGCGACGTGATCGAAGCGTTCAAGATCGAGATCAAGATGCGGACCCTATGATCGTCGGCACCCTAAAAGTCCGGCTGTTCGTCCGCGAGGCCCGCACGCTCAAGGACAAACGGCAAGTGGTTCGCAGCATCCTGGACCGGCTGCGGAACCAGTTCAACATCTCCGCAGCGGAGGTGGACGCGCTCGACGATCACCGGCTCGTGGTCATCGGCATCGCCGCCGTTGGCCCGGAGACGGCGATTGTCAAAGGCGTTTTGCAAACCATCACCGAAGCACTCCGCGGTCACCCGATCGCGGAGTTTTTGGGGTGTGAGATGGATGTGGGTAGTCCTGGATTTCTGAGCGGGGGACGTTAGTCCCCCGAGTAATGCTGTCTCGGAGGGCTGACACCCTCCGCTCAGTCAATTGGAAAAGAATACCAGCAGAGACTGTTTCAGTATGAAATCGCATCGGCTAGCACGGGTTTCGGAAGTCATTCGAGAGGTGGCGGCTTCGACGATTTTGTTCGAGGTTCGGGATCCCCGCGTCAAAAACATCACCGTCACCCGCGTGGAGACCTCGGCGGACCTTCAACACGCCAAGGTGTACGTCTCCGTGATGGGGTCGGAGAAGGAAGGCAAGCTCGCACTCAACGGCCTTCAAAACGCGGCAGGGTTCGTGCAATCTCGCCTGGCCAAACGGCTCACGACGCGGTTCATTCCGCAAATTTTGTTCATCCTCGACGACGGAATTAAGAAGAGCATCGAGATCGCTAGAATCCTCCACGAAGAGAACGCGCGGAACGCACCCGTTGACGAACACGCCGTAACCGATACCGATGACTCTGGCGAGGATGGCGATGCGGACGACGATGACGACGATGTTGACGACGACAAAACGCCACTGGACGTGCCGCACAAATCCTCGTGACAGACGAAATGAGTGACAGAGTCTCTGCCCGCCGACGGATCGGCAAAACGAGTGGGACGTGTCGCCCACACCGCCCGAGAGCGACCCCGCATGCCGGCTACCACCAACAAGCAACACCTTCTGAACCTCGTGCTGACGGCGCTGAAGAAGAAGTTCCCCGCGCCGCCCGAACCGGACAAACGGGCCGTGTTGGACGAAGTTGTGTACGCCATCTGCCGGGAAAACGTTCCCACAAAGTCAGCGGACGAGGCTTACGCCAAGATTCGCGTGGCGTTCTTTGATTGGAACGAAGTCCGCGTCAGCACGGTTCAAGAAGTCGCGGATGTCCTCGTGTCGCTGCCGGGTGCCGGGGACCGGGCTAAGCGGATCATCGAATTCCTGCAAGAACACTTTGAACGCACCTATTCCTTCGAGCTGGACGACCTGGAAAAAAAGGGCCTGAAGCAAGCCGCCAAGCAACTCGCGCGGTACAAGGACAAGGGCGTCAACGATTTCGTGGTCGCCTGGGTGACGCAACGCTCGCTGGGTGGGCACGCGATTCCCCTAGATGATGCCATGATCCGGGTGTTGCGCCGATTGCACGTCATCGAGGGCGACACGGATGATTTGGAAGCCACTCGCGCCAGTCTGGAACACTACGTTAGTAAAGCGAACGGCTACGAGTTTACTGAGGAACTCATCCAATTGGCGAATGCGGTCTGCGTTGAAGGCACCCCCCACTGCACCATCTGCCCGCTCAAAACCGAATGCCCCACGGGCATTGCCAACACCGCCAAGCCGACAAAAGCCGACAAAGGTGATGGCAAAGCGAAGCCGAAATCCCGGTAATGCGGATCATTCACCACGAATCACACGAATCAGACGAATCAAACAATACTTGAAAACGTTTGACGTGCTTAACGAGTTGGGCACCACGAACCCGATCCTCACGAGATACGCTGTCTTTACGTGGCATGATTTTATTCGTCTGATTCGTGTGATTCGTGGTGGAATCTGTCGCTAGGTCGCCCATGCTTGATTTCACGATCACGGCTTTTGTTTCGATTTTGTTCCTCGTCGATCCACCGGGAACGATCCCGGCCTTTCTCGCGCTAACGTCCAATTACCCTTCTGCGAAGCGGCGAAAAACGGCGTTAGTGGCCTGTGTTGCGGCCACGATCACGCTGGCCGTTTTCGCGCTCATCGGGACGTACTTGTTCCGCTACCTCGGGTTGACGTTGCCCGCGTTCCAGATTGCGGGCGGGATCATTCTGTTTCTCGTGGCACTAGATATGATTCGCGCCCAGCGTTCGACCCAAGAAGACCCAGCCGAAATGAAAGAAGGCACGGAAGCCGGTGATGTCGCCATTGCTCCGCTTGCAATTCCGTTACTGGCCGGCCCTGCCGCACTCTCGACGGTTGCGGTGTTAATGTCCCGCGCCAACAACGTCTGGGAAGTCGGCAGCGTGTTCATGGCCATCGGATTAACCGGCTTGGTCTCCTTCGTCACGTTACGACTGGCGGACCCGATTCAGCGCCGCCTGGGGACCACGGGTATTCACGTGTTGGGTCGGGTGCTGGGATTGGTGCTTGCGGGAATTGCGGTGCAATTTGTGTTGGACGGACTCGCAGCAGCGAAGGTGATTCCGGAAGTGCGGGGCTGATTTAATCATGGCTTGTTAGCACGAGGTGCCAGCGAGGGGTGCTATCCGGTGACACAATCCCTCGCTAGCGCGTCGGGCTAACAAATCTGATCCTGGCTAACAAAATTGGTAATCACCCGTCGCGGGTTTGCATTCGGTACGCACTCAGTGCCAAACACACGGTGATGAACGCCAGCGACACGAGGATCATCGCGGGCCACGTTTCGCGGGGTGGTTTGCCGTAGCCGTTTTGCTTCATCTCCCGTTCGGTTAGCACGCCGCCGGCGATGATCCGCCCGAGGCGGGTGTCCAAGTCGTAGGTTCGTGGCGAGATTGCGTGCAAGGCTTGGAACACCGGGAACGTCGATTTCGGAATCACGGTCCACAGCGGGGAGTTCGGATCGAGGCGGCGCAGAATGTCATCGGCATCAGGCGGTTCGCCGTCGTCGCCGGGTTTCGGGAGTTCAAACACTTGCAACTTCTCGGACATCTCCGCTTCTTTGTCCTGTCGGTTGCAGATGCCGTCGTTGACCTTGCCGATGCCCCAGAAAATCGCCCACGCAAAAACCGTTGCCAGGATCGCCACCAGCATGTTCCGCGTCAGCACCGCCGTCAGCGTGGAGATGGCGTACAGAATCGCAAAGTAGAAGGTGAGGATCGGGACGATCAGCAGGAAGTTCGGCGA
>JANLRE010000849.1:0-11692 GCA_031368205.1 Fimbriiglobus sp.
CCTGCTCCGCCCGGCCGGGCCTGCTGGCCACCCAGTCCACCGGCACCGCCACCCAGTCCGCCTGCCGCACCGGGGAATCCGCCCGCACCGCCGCCGCCCGCACCTTGCTGCACCGGACCGAAGCCACCTTGGACAGTGGTACCCGTTCCCGTTCCGCCGCTGGTCGCTGCGATGTTGGGATTCACCACGGAGGCCGACAATGCTTGGCTCAGAACCTGCGCCATTTCGTCCGAGAAAGAGTTGTTCAGCTTGATGATTTTGATTTCGTTGATGGCCCGCGATTCACCACTATCGAGGTAGGTGATGAGTTCCGCGATATCCTTCTGGTCCGCCGCGCTGGCTTGCACGTAGACCGTGTTGTTGCTGGCACTAATCGTGATGCGGATTTGCGTCTGCGCGGTCCCTTCGCCCGGATACCGTTGGGAGAAGAAGTTGGTCAGTTGCTGCTGGATCACCTGAGCGGAGGCCCGCTTCAGTGCATACGCGACAGGCTTCATCTGGTCGCTGTTCTTGCGGTCCAGTTGCTTGATCTGCTTCGTGATGTCCGGCAACCGTGACGCCGGGGCCGCGACCAAAATCTGGTTGAACCGTGGCAACGGGAACAACAGGACCGAACCGGACGTTTGCTGTTGCTGGGGCTGTTGTTGGCCGCCACCACCGCCGAACAACCCGCCGCCACCGAACAGACCGCCGCCGCCGAATGGCAGGCCGCCGCCGCCGGCGCGTTGTTGCGCTGGCAACACACTACTACCACCCGCCGTGATTTGCAGGCGAGCGTAGATTTGTGTCATCAGGTAAACGATTTCAGTCGCATCGCCCTGTTCGAGCGGCACGTAGACCAACTCGATTTGGGCGTCTTTCGTGTTCGTCTTGAGAATTTCGACGAACTTCAAGACTTCATCAATGTCGGCGGCAGTCCGGCCACGCAGAATGATGACGCCGAGTTCTTCGAGTGGTTGAACCGTGACGCCGCTCGACGGAACGGGTTGCTGAACCCCCTGTCCCTGGGGCATAGGTTGCATTGGTTGTGCAGCCGGCTGCGGCGCTTGGGCTGTCGCATCCTGGGCGTTGGCTTGGAATACATTGTTTCGATTGGCGTCCGGGTTACGTAAGGCACTCGGAAGGCCATCCACTTCGGGATCGTAGATCAAGCTGGTAGGGGCATCCATGCCCCGGTCGTCAAAAAAATCGCGCCCTCCGGTGCCGTCAAGTGAGCCGCGTTGTCCCGTTCCCGGCCCGCCTCGTCCCCCTCCGCCTCCACCGGGACCGCCACCGCCTCCACCGGGGCGACCGCCACCGCCTCCACCGGGACCGCCACCGCCTCCTAGACCTCCGCCGAAGCCACCACCACCGAAGCCGCCCTGAGGACGGAACCCGCCGCCGAAGCCGCCGAGTCCACCGCCGCCGAAGCCACCCTGGCCACCACCCATGCCCCCGCCGGTCGTGTTTCGATTCGTCGTGACCGGACGGCCCATCAGCGCATCAACCGCTTGTTGAATCTGGGTCGGACTGAGTCCTTTAACGGCAACGACCCGCACGACTTCGGTGCTGTCTTTAGTCGCTTTGTCGAGTTCCGCACAGAGGGCATCGACCATTTTGTAGACGTTTTCATTGCAGCTCAAAATGAGTCGGTTGCTAGCGTCGTCGTAGGAGACAGCCAGCGAGGCGGCTTGCTGCGGTGCTGCCGCTTGGGCACCACCACCGAACGGGAACCCTGGGAACGGCGAGGCCGCTGCCGGACGGCTCGATGTCATCATGCTGGCGAAGACTTCCTTGACGATCGCGGCAATTTCGGACGCTTTGGCCGACTTGACCTGGATGGTCCAAGTCTTCGCCACGCCGCCTTCGGGCGGGCCGTCGTAGTCGATCGCATCTTTCAGTAGCGAGCGAATCGTCAGCAGGTCCACCGGAGTCGCCTTGACCACGATGAGCGAGTTGCTGGTCTTCTCCGCAACAATGCGAACGCGACCAGCGGTAGGGTTGGCCACCTGTGCGCCTCCACCCAGCCCCAGTAACGCAAGCGGGTTGAACCCGCCACCTGGCCCGCCACGACCACCACCGCCGGCGGCCCCAGCACGCTGCTGGGGACCGTTGAAGACTTCGCTAATGACGTTGGCGGCTTCTTCCGCACTGACGTTTTTGAGCCGGAGCACGGTGTAGTTTTCATCGCCTTTGGCCGAGAGCAGGAACCGCGCAATTTGCGTGGCGAATTCGACCGCTTCCGGGTCTTCGCTGGTGATGATGAGCTTGTCGCCCAACACGGAAATCGTGACCGGCTTCCCGCTAGTCGCAGCGGCCGGTGCCGGCGGGGCGGGGTCTTTCTTTTGTTCACCGACACCCTGAGCCAGGATGTACTGCGGCTGCATATGCGCAGGAAGCATCGAGGTTTTCTTGTTCGGATCGACGGCGCGCGGCAACGGCTGGGGCGGATCGTTCGGCGGCATCGGCGGCGGGGTGCGGGGTGTCGTCATCCCTGGGGCCACGACTTCGATCGGGTTTTTCTTCCCGAGCTTCCGCATCATCTCCGCGAGACCTTCCGCGAAGATGACAGAGTTGCCCTTCTCCATCGTGATGATGCGCATGTTCGGGCTGTTCAACGCCGCGCCGCCGATACCCGGCTTTTCGCCCATCACTTCGATGAACTGTTCGGCCTGCTTGATCTGGTCATCGGTCCCGCGAAGTAGCACGCCGGAGGCCGCGCCGTCGGTACGAGCTTCCACGAACACGCCGGTGCTACCGAGCGCCGCCTTCAACGTGTCCGCCGTGACCTTCGGGTCGAGGACGCTCAGCGTAATGAACTTCACCGTCGAGTTCGATTTCGTTTCGCCAGGCGATTGGATTAGTTTCACGATGTCGAAGTGGTCTGCCGGAAGCGCGTAGACCATGATCTGGTTATTTAACGCGATTGGCGTGATCTGAATCACTGTCGAGGTTTTGTAGACACTCTGTAAGGTCTTCGCAATCGAGTCCGCAGTACCGGACGCCACGTTGTAGAATCGCAACTCGGCGTTGCCGGTTACGATGCGTTCTTTCTCGCCGGTGTCGAGTTCCTTGAGCAGGTTCTTCGCCACGGAAATCTTGTCCGACGGCCCCGTGATGATGATCGTGTTCGTTTCTTCAAGAACTACGATTTGAACGGTGCGGAAACGGGGGTCCGGGCCGGTTTGCGCGTCACGGTTTCGCCCACCACCCTGGGGGAACCCGCCACCTTGGAAACCGCCTGGGAAACCGCCACCTTGGAATCCGCCTGGGAAACCGCCGGGTTGTTGAGCCGCGTTGGGTTGGCTAACGTCCGTGGTACCATCTTTGAGCGAACCCCGAAGACTTTCCGCGACTTTCTGGGCACGTTGGAACTTACAGTGATACGTCAGCGTGTCGCCCTTTTCGTCGTCGAGCTTTTCCAAGTAACCAATGATGTTGCGGATGTTGGCGACTTTGTCCGTGATTATCAAATTGCTCGCGCCGAATGCGTAGACCTCACCGAAGTTCGTGAGTAACTTCTTGACTTGGGGTGCAATGTCGGAGGCGACCGTTGTTTTCAACGGGATCACCGTTTGCACGATTTCCGTTTTGCCGAGTTTCGGCAACTGATCGGGCGTTATCCGTCGGATCGAGTCGGCTGGCAACTTCTCATCCGCCGGGTGAATCGAGAACGATTGCTCCCGTCGGAGGATCACGTATTTTTCAGCGGCGAGCGCTTCGTTGAACAGATCAAGAATGTCGGCGATCGGTTTGTTATCAATGCTCAACGAGACAGTCGAAACGGGCTTCACCGTGGTGATGAGCTTCAACCCGCTTGCTTTCTCGAACCACGCGAACGCGCTGTCCCAAGAAGCCTTTTCAAACTTGTACGAGTACAGCTTTTCGGGAACCGCAGGCTGAACCGGCAGCGGTTGCATCGGCCGGGCGTCACCCGTGGTACCGGGCGTTGGGATCGGTGTCTGTGGTTGAATGGCCAACACACTGCCACCGAGGCTAGCCACCAGGATTGCCGGCAACCAACGGCGTAACCGCCACATCGGTATGCGGAGCGAAGTTGTGCGTCGAAAACGTGGAATCCCCATCTGCAATCCCCCTGACTGAGCCGAGTTCGCCTATTCCGCCACGTAACGCCAAGTCCCGGATTCCCCCCCGGTTCCCAACGATGGTCGGAACAGTGCAATGCTCAACGTCAATATCGAATTGTCTGGGCGACTGCAACAGAAAAGTCGCCCGGTCTAAGACAGATTTAATGTTTGAAGCGGTTCGCCAAATTGCCGGACTTCGCGGGCTTCGAGATTCGCACCTCGAAGCACTACTGCGACGCTATTTTTCGGTCGCGCCAATGGGTTGGGTGGCCATCGGGTTTATGGTAAGCGTGGTCGTTTCGGCAGTTGTGGGAGCCGTGGCCCGTTGAATCGCCTTCTGCCGTTCCTCACCCTTCAGTTCGACAATACGGTTCAGTGATTCGCCCGATTTCCACAAGTAGACTCGCTCGTTGGATTCGGTAGTGGCCGACGAATCCGCATCGGGTTTCTCGATCTTGTCGGTTTTGGGCAGTGAAGTCGGGGTCGTGCGCCGTGAGCCGGACTGAGAAGGTTTGGGAGCCACTTCAGCCCCTTCGAGCAACGCTAACACGAGACCATCTCCATCGAACCCGACGACCCGAAATTTCTTGGCGGTCCCCGACGTGGCTTCGGAGATGTCGAGATCAGGTTCCGGTGCATACGACTTTTTCACGCCTTTGACGGAGTAGTAATACTTCACCACCTCGGGCGTCAGCTTATCCTTCACCCAGTGGAGATCAATCAGGTACTCTTGCTTGCTGGCTAAGTCTTCGATAACCGCTGTGCCGCTACCGTCTGAATTGCGGCCAATCCCAGTCATGCGAATGAACGGACTCGTATCTTCTTTGGGTTCGGGTGCGCGGACCACTTCGGGAGTCGGCGGCGGACCGTGAAAGAAGTCTTTGACCAGCACCAGGGAGTAGTCCCGATCGTTCGAGGCCAGCACACGAGCGAGTTGAAGGGGGGTCAATCCACGGGCTTGAATCGGTGAGTTCAACACCGTCTGTAACCCGGCCCCGCCACCGATTGCCCCCATACCGGGTGAGACCGGCAACAGCGACCGCCGTGCTTCGGCACCGTCAAGAATGATCGCTTCTGTAATGAAGGTCACTTCCAGGTCTGGCTTGTCGGCGATGCCCGACCCGCGCCGGGCCGTGCTGGCGTCGTCGCCTTTCTTCATCGTGAACTTGGTGATTTGTTGCAGCAAGTTCAACTTGTAATAGCGTGACAGCACATCAATCACGGTAGCGAAATCGACCTTCTTCATGGTGATTTCGAGGGCGATCCGGTTGAACGCTGGCTTTTTGGACCCGACGACGAGTTCGGGCGCGGCCTTGCCGTCCACGGCCTTCGGCTTCACGCTGAACGCATTGGTCGGGACTTTGGAGTCGCGCAGAATGCGGTTGATCGCGGCATCGTATTCTTGCTTCGCTACGTCGGCATCGGCCGGCAAACTGCGCTTAATCGAGGTTTGCAACCGGGGCATGTCTTTCAGGATTTGACGCAACTTGCCGTCTTTCTCCGCGTTTTCCAGTTCCAACGCTTCGGCGATCCGTGCTTTATCAGTTAAAGGAACCCAGACGAATAGGTAGCCTCCCCCGACAATCACAAAGACCGCGATTAACGCACCGACCAAGATAGCGAGCCGATTTTCACGGGGTGTCATGGTTAGTTCCCTCCCCCGAAGCCACCAAAAATATCATCGGCGTCCGCGTCGGCCTTCGGTTTCACGGGCGGAGTTACCAGTAATCGTCGCAGATATTCGCTCGGCGGACGATGGCTAACTTGCCCCGTCAGTACATAAACTTGACCTTTCGTGGTGCTATCACCCTGACCACCCGTCGTTTTGGACATCCCGGTGTAATACTTGTCGTTTTTGAACGCATCCACAACCCGCTGGGCTTGTTGTGCGTCACTGGTTCGCATCGAAATTCGCACGTTGGCAACGGGGACGGGTTTCGCATCTTTCGCCGCAACGGGCGTCGCCGCTTGTCCGGGTCGGATCACCGCTTTGACGGGGGGTATCGCGGACCCGTCATACTCGGTGATGTTAATTTTGCCGACGTCCGGAACCCGGTCCGCGAGGTCGTACAAATCATCGAGCCAGACGACTTCCCGGTTGGTGAATTCGTCCACCGCCGCGAGTCGTTTCACGTCCGTCTCGTACCGTTTGAGGTCGTCGTCCAAACTGGATTGTTGCGCGCGTAAGCTGGCCAGTCGGTTGTTCGCGTCGTCAAACTTCATGAACGCCAAGAACCCGAGAATCCCCACAACGATCAGTGCGGCGAGTGCTCCAATCAAGACCCGCGTTCGTTTCGGTCCCGTGTCCGCTCTCGGTTGGCGTGGCACCACAAAGTTGATCGGCAACACCGCGTGGGTCGCCCGGCTGGCCAAGACGCCAACGGGTGCGGCAAATCGGGCGTGGAGTGAAGGCGGAGTTTGATCCGCCGCCGGCGAACCGGCGAGTGGATCAAACGCATAAACGGGTAACGTCAACGCGGCCCGCAGACGAGCCGTCCACCCGGTGGGCGTGTCGCCTTCAGCGAGGTACACCGCTTGCAACGGCGTGGCGTTCGGTTGGCTGTTGTAAACCGTAATGTTGCGTTTCAATTCCCCGATCAGAGACGCATCGTTGGCCATCGCGTTCGGCGGCACGGTCTTCGCAAAGAGGACTTCCGTACCCCGGCAGACAGTAAATTCGCCGCCGCGATCCCAGACACTGACAACCGCAATGGCCGCAGTCGGTTCGTCCGGTCGAGTCGTTGTCCCCGTTTGGAACGCATGGCGAATGGACGCGGCCAGGGCGAACGGCCGGGGAGTGATGCCGAGCAGTTTCAACCCGGCTGATTCGCAAAACAGCTTGGCAGCAGTTTGGATCTCTTTCCGGATGAACACCGCTTGGGCACGGTTGTCGCCATCGGGCGATAAGGAGGCACTCGGAATGTAATCCATCACGACATCGTCGGGCGATTCGGTCAAGTCCCGAATCGCCTGGAACTTCACGAGCGTCGGTTCTTCCGACGGGGCCACTTTCGGGTAGCGGACATCCTTCAAGATGACGCGATCCCGGCCGATGAGCAGCAACACCGGCGCAGGCTTCATGCCGGACTGTTTGAGGAGTTCCTTCAACTTCGCGCCGAGCGCAACAGCGTTCAGCATCGTGAGCGGACGTTCGTCCTCACTCGAAGCGAGTGTTTGCTCCAGATGAACGGCGGTGCCGTTCAACGTGGCAGCCACCACGAAGAGGCCGGCGGCATCCGCATCAATAGCCAAAAAGCGCGACAAGGTGCATTCTCCCAGGTGGCGAATCAAATCATTCTGTCACCACGAATCGAACGAATCAGAACTTTAAGAAAGAGACCATTAACCCAAGACACACAGTTCAGTCATCTTGTTCTCATTCGTCTTATTCGTTCGATTCGTGGTGAAATCTTCGAGTTAACGAGGTAAGTCAAATCCCCGACCGAGGTCGGTGACATCGCGATAGTACACGATGCGCGGGTGGTTTTGGTTCACGTCAATGACGGCTTCAACCCGTGCCCGTGGCCCACCCCGACCGAAGTACCCCACGGAGTGAACGCGGTAGGTCATCGTGCGTCCGGTGATGTACTTTTCGAGGTTCAAGAACTTGGCGGCAGTCATGTTGGCTTGCGTCACCAGCCACGCCCCGGTGATGGTGGCCGGGTCGGTCGGGTCGAGAGCGCCCCGAGCGTTGGTCATGGCGTCCACGTCAGTTTGCGTCAGGCCGGGCAGCCCCAGCAAGACTTCGGGTGGGGCGTTGTTGACGTTAATCCGGGGCACAATCTCGAAGTCGGTTCGGGTCGTGGTGTATTCGAGCAACTTTGGTAGGAACTCTTTCAACTTCACTGGGTCGTTGAACGGGCTTTTCACAATCAGCGTCGGAACGACCGTATTCGGCGGGGTGTTAGCGGCTTTGGGTAACGTCACTTGCGTGTTGTTCAGTGCCGACGCCGAGTTGATCTTGCTCTTCATCTTCGTGCCCGCCGTGATCGCCGCTTGAACGGCCACGCGAAGCTGAGCCGGGCCAACCACAATCGTCGGGGCGGCTGCGGCTGGTGTGGGCGTCGCGGTGAACGTCATCGTGATAGTGCCGTTCACCGCGTCAGGGTCAGACGATTTGGTTGTGGTTTTTGAGGTTGTGGTAGTTGATTTTGTGGTTGTACTCGCCGCTGACGTGGCAGTTACTTTCCCAGTGCTGGCTGTCGCTACTGATGACGCGGTGCCGAACAGTCTGCCGGCCAGGATGTAGTCCGACATCTCTTGCCCCACGGCAGCCGTGAGTTGCGCGGAGAGCGTTGCCGCGTCAAGATTCGTGTCGTTCAAGTTGATGCGTGGGTTCCCGTTCAAATCGGTGTCCACTTCACGGCCATAGACCGTGAGGAATTCCGACCAACCCCGGTTGAAGTCGTTGCCGTCGTTCTCGCCGGCGTCCATCTTGCCGTTGCGGTTGCGGTCGTTGCCGAACAACAATTGTGGGGTCACGCCACGCACCAGTAACAGTTCGTCGATGCTGTTGATCGGGCCGTTCTTCGCACGGTAGGGGGGCGTCAAGCCGCTGTAGTATGCCGATTCGGCCCCGGCGGCACGAGAGGTATCATCCATATCCACCCAATCGACGATGGCGTCGGCCACGTCTTCCGTCATGTTCGGCAATTTCATCAGGGCGTCGTGGAGGACTTGCCCCGTTTGGTCGAGTTGCATTAGGGAGTTAATGTTCAACTTCGCCGATTCGTCCATCACGCCGTACTTCACCAAGTAGCGGCTTTCGCCGGTTCCCACAAACGTGTCCGAGACCGCAATCAAGCAAAACCGTCCGCCACCGCGTGCGCTCGTTTGGTCATTCACGGAGACGTTCGAGAACGACGTTTCGTTGTCGAACGGGTTATAACTTAGCGTGTTGGCCATCGTGCTGGGGTCGGCGAGCATTCCCGCCGCGTAGTGAACACCGGAGGCCGCGAACGCCTTGACCTGGGCCGCTTCGGAGGTCCGCACGGCGACCGTGTATTCCGAGGTCATCGAATCGGTGAATCGGTACGCGGCCAGTGACAGCACCACCACCACCATCAGCACGGCAATGAGCACATAAGCCCGGCGATCCAGTTGTTTTTGCTTGCGACTCGGACGCATCACATTCCTCCCGTGGTCGTCGTCGAATCGGTCGTCGGGGGCACATAGTTCCCCACGGCCGTGCGGACGGGAAACGTGTGGCGAACCTGCTTTTGAAGCATCGTCCCCCGGCTCGAAAATTGCATCACGAACGTGACCCGAATCGCGCGTGGCGGGCCGGTGAGGGCAACGCCATCACTCGCGGTTTGGGAGCCGTCCCAGGTGGATTGCCACGCGCTGCCGTCGAAATACTCGAACGTCACATCCAACACTTCGGGCGCGATGATTTCGCTGAATTCGTCCGTGCGATCGGGGTCGGACGTGTTCCACACGCCGTCGGCGGTCACCCACGGCCGTTCTTGACGACACAACCCGACGCCATCGGTTGACAGGTAATAAGTGACGCGCCGCATATCGGCGGGCAACGTGACATCGACGTTGGCAGCGGCTTCCAAATCGACGAGCGACGTTGGTACTCGACTGAGAAAGATCGTGACTTGCTTGTCGGTTCCCACGATGCCGGACCCGAACGGGATGTCCGCACCAGTCACCACGGGTGAATCGGTCGTCGTGGCGTCCGTGGTTGTTCCCGATGCTGCGGCTGTTGTTGTGGAGGTTGCAGGAGTCGCCGTGGATGCGGACGCGGTCCCGGTACTCGCGGATGACCCCGTGCCGGTCATGCCATCGCCGCCGGACTTGGGGGGCAATGGCCCGAGGGTGTTCACGAGGTCCGCAGACATCCGGTTGATGACCGCCCGGCGTAGGTCGTTGCGGGCGATCAGATCCCGGTTGACTTCCATCCGCAACAGGGTGACATCAAGGGCGGCATACAAGGCCGCAAGCAACAACATCGCAATCACGCTGGCCAGGAGAATTTCCAATAGCGTGTAGCCGGGTCGGATTGGTGAACTTCGTTTCATTGTCCGCTCCCGGTCGTGGATGTCGTTGCGGTTGGCGGCGTTGCGGCAGCGGCTTTGCCCATCTGGGCGGGGTCGTAGATCATTTGCGTCAGAACCACTTCGTATTGCCGACCGGCCACTTCTCGCCAGACTCGCACTGTCACGGGGTAGACGTTCGGGATCGTGGCGGCCCCCGGTTCGACGGAGTAATTCCACTCCGGTTCGTCTTCAAACATGCCGTTGTCCGAAGTGCTAGCACTAATCACCCCGGCTTCCACTTCTGCGAGTTTGGATTGGGCTAACCGGACGCCGGCAGTTTGCATGGCCGCCGCCATTGCCCGTTCGCTGCCGAAATCGACCAGACTGGCAATGGCGACGAGAGAAAGCAAGAAAATGGCCAACGAAACGAGCACTTCCAACAACGAAAGTCCGGGCCGATGAATCGACCGCAGGCGACCAGGAGTTCGTTGGTTGTGTGCAATCACCGATTGTTTCCTTGCATGGTGCCGTGGCTGGTGGTTGCCGCACCCGTGAGGCCCCGGATGCGAATCAGAATCGGGTAAACGCCCGGCTCCCGAACTTGGATTACTGCTAAATCTTCCCGACACGTGCCATCGGGCAAGAACGTCGCAACCCGGACCCAACCGGCTTGGTCTGTCACCGCTTGGGACTCTTCATCCATCAGATGCTGAACTGTGACATCCTTCGGGAAGTCCGCTTCCGCGACGAGAGGATTATCATCCTCATCCGATGTCACCGTATGATTGGCATAAGCTTGGTCGTCCGGGGCGATGCGGAGGTGCATCCCATCCCCGGACAACGCTAGTCGATAGGGGAGACCCCGTTCGATGGCGGACGCCCGCGCGTCGGCGATTCGCGCCATGATTGTATCGGTGGCCGCTTTCACTTTAGTGTCGCGGCTAAAACTGTTAAACGTCGGCGCCAGAAGTGCGCCGAGAATAATCAAGATCGCCAGGACGACCAGAACTTCCATCAATGTGTAGCCCGCGCGAGAGCGAGGGCTTTTCCGAGTCGTCATGGGCGAGACCTCCGAACCGGGAACTGAACACGCACCGCGATCAACCGTGGGTTATCGCTCAGGCCATTGGAGTTGGTTGCCCTTCTCGTCAGTCGTTGTCACGAGCGCGCGGGTGACGCCAAAGTTATCTTGCCCGATTGAGAACTGAAACGGCTTACCCCACGGATCGGTAATTGCGGACTGACCACCGACCAAAAGCGGACGACCGTCGGCTGGGGCGATCAAATCGTTCAGAGTCGATGGCCAATTGCCGTCGTTACTCACCTGATAGGCACTGATGGCCTTTTCGATATTCGACATCTTCAGTTTGGCTTCGCTGACGTGGGCTTTTTCCAAGTAGCTGACCGTCGCAAACGTTGCGAGGCCGGCCAGGATCACGAGGATGGCCGTGACAACAAGGACTTCGAGGAGTGTGAACCCCCCGCGTTGACGGGACGACAACCGGCGGTTTGCAACTTTCGCAAGCATGGCTAGAACTCCTTGAAACAGACTGAAGTCTTCAACGTAAGTATAGGCGCAGGGGGGGTTAATAGGTTATGAGAGAACAACGGCGCGAATATGACAAAACTGTGAGGTTCATT
>JANLRE010000684.1:0-1492 GCA_031368205.1 Fimbriiglobus sp.
GTGAGTCGCAAGTGTATATATCGAGTGTCAGGTTAATGTTGAGACGGCTGACAAATATGAGTATGACCCCCGGTTCAGGCGGTGCCTCAAACGCTCAAAATCCTAGGCTCGCCGCATGATTCTTTACCGTATGGTCTCTGATGAGCTTCGTTGCTACAGATGTTTGAAAAGCCAAGAAGTGACAAGCGGAGCGGGCGAAGTACCCGGTGCCTAATAAACCGACTGGTGCCCGGCTTCGTGGTCGATGGGCTATTTGTCACCGTCATCAATCGAGATTGCCATGCACCGAATCGTGTTCGCCTTGGTCGGGTTGCTGGTTGGCTTCGGGTCGCTGAGCGCGCAATCGGTGGATCGTGCCCAACTGAACCGCATTGACGCGGTCGTGCAAACCGCGATCACGAAGGGGGTTTGTCCGGGTGCAGTGGTTGTCGTGGTTCACAAAGACGACGTGGTCTTTCGTAAAGCCTACGGCGACCGGGCGAAAGTGCCGCACGTGGTGCCGATGACGGCAGACACGGTGTTCGATCTGGCGTCCCTGACGAAGCCGATGGCCACGGCTACGAGTTTGATGACGTTGATTGAACGCGGCAAAGTGCGGTTGGCCGACCCGGTTGCCAAGCACTGGCCGGAGTTCGCAGCCAACGGCAAAGCCACGGTCACGATTGAACACTGCCTACTGCACACCACCGGGTTGACGGCGGACAACAGCATCAAGGATTACGATAACGGCCGGGCCGACGCGATGAAAAACATCGCCGCACTGAAGCTCGAAGTCCCGCCCGGCACGCGGTTCAAGTACAGCGATGTGGGGTTCATCGTTCTCGGGGAAGTCATCGAACGGGTCACCGGGATGCCGCTCGACGAGTACGCGGCGAAGACCGTGTTTCAGCCATTGAAGATGACCGACACCACGTTCAAGCCGAGCGAAGAGTTGAAGAAGCGTGTCGCACCGACCGGCTTGCGGGCCAAGCAAACCATCCTCGGTGATGTCCACGACCCGCGATCGTTTGCAATGGGCGGTGTGGCGGGGCACGCGGGGCTGTTCGGGTCGGCGGACGACTTGGTGCGGTACAGCCGGATGTTGCTGCACGGCGGGGAACTGGACGGCGTGCGCATTCTTAGCCCGTTGACCGTCAAGCTATTCACCGAAGGCCGCCCCGTCCCGCCGACCGGCGAACGCTCGCCGGGGTGGGATGTGGACACCGGCTTCAGCGCCCAACGCGGCGAACTCTTCCCGCCCGGCGACGGCTTCGGGCACACTGGCTTCACCGGCACGTCCCTCTGGATCGACCCGCCCAGCGAGACCGCCATCATCATCCTGTCGAACCGCGTTCACCCCGATGACAAAGGCAACGTCACCGAGATGCGGCGGCAAATCGGTACGATCGTGGCCAGTTCGATCACCACGAAAGCCGTGCGAAAAACGCCTGTCCGCGTGCTTCGATCAATTCCACACACGGTGACGACGGGCATCGACGTGCTGGTCGCGGAG
>JANLRE010000701.1:0-11620 GCA_031368205.1 Fimbriiglobus sp.
CTTCTTCGGTTTTACTATCCACTATCCACTGACCACTAACCACTGCTGCTGGTAAGGGTGAAACGGTGCGGGGCGCAAGCCCTTAATGTAAGAGCGCACCAGCGGCGGGGTGACCCGTCGGCTCGGCAAACCCCACTGGAAGCAAGGCCAAGCAGAGGGAGAGGATCGGCTCGGTCCGCATCAACCCTCGGGTAGGCTGCTCGATCCGCCGGGTAACCGGCGGGCTAGATAAATGACCGACGCCCGCGACGCGGCAACTCGTCGCGGGGACAAAACCCGGCTTACACGCCGACCGACAGACCGATCCGGTTTTTTACATCCAAGCAAGTGAAGGGAGGCAACGATGATATCCGATGGCATACGCCACTCTGATGACATCCCCTCCCGTAGCTCAGCGGCAGAGCGTAGGTCTTATAAGCCTGTGGCCGTGGGTTCGATTCCCACCGGGAGGACTATGCGAACTGTCATGGTTCGGTGTCGCACGGAACTGATCTTGTAGAGAGAGCTATCATGTTCGATCGCATCACAACGCAACCCGGCGTGCTGAATGGAAAGCCCATCATTAGGGGCACACGCATCAGCGTCGAGTTCATCCTGGAGTTGGTCGCTTCCGGCGGCTCGCTCGTGGAGATTGTCCGAAACTACCCATGTCTGACCGACGAGGATGTTCGCCAGGCGATTCAGTTCGCCGCGAACAGCTAACGTTTCCACCGCGTGGAATTGAACACCTGAACTGCTTGCTGGAAATGATTGCGAATCGGAGTTGATACCATGCCGCTACTCGACCATTTTCATCCGCCACTCGACGGGCGGCGCCATTGGGAATCGTTTCATGCTCGCTGGGCAACGTCAATTACTGACGCCTTGAACGATAATCTGCCCGAAGACTTCTTCGCGGAAGCCCAAGTACACGCTTGGCCTCGTATCGAGGTGGACGTTGCTACGTTCACTCAGCCGAACGCGGGCGGTGTCGCCACACTGCCGCAGACACGAACCACACTCGCCCCGGCGGACCTGACTCTCCCGGCGGCGTTTCCCCCCGCGTTTGGGGTTCATGTCTACGAAACGTCCGGCGGGCCGACACTTGTGGCGGCCATCGAACTCGTCTCCCCTGGCAACAAGGACCGCGACGAAACCCGGCGAGCCTTCACCGCGAAGTGTGCGGCGCTCATTCAGTCGGCAATCGGCGTGATCGTGATTGACATCGTCACCAGTCGGCGTTCCGAACCGTTCCGCGACCTGATGGACTTCCTGTACCCGCAGCAACCGTTGCCCGAACTGTCGCCATTGTTAGCTGCGTCGTTTCGTCCGACACGGGTGAACGACGTGGACACGCTGGAGATTCGCCACCGTCCGTTGGCGGTGGGAGACACGCTGCCGGTCCTGCCACTAGCGCTAGGTGGCTTGGGCCGAATTGATGTCAACTTTGAAGCCACCTACGAAGACGCCCGCTCCCGGAGCCGCCTGTGACGCCGAACACTCATGAAATCAGCCCGTTGGCCTGGGAACGAATGGTGACCGCCGTGGAAAAAGTCCGCGACCGACTCCGCCGCACCGCCCAAGCATTGGACGCGGCCGGCGTTCCCTACGCTGTCATTGGTGGGAACGCCGTTGCGGCCTGGGTGAGCGAAGTGGACGAAGCCGCCGTCCGCAACACGCAAGACGTGGACATTCTGCTACGCCGAGGCGACCTTGACGCTGCCAAAGTGGCCCTCACCGCAGTCGGCTTTATCTACCGACATGCGATGGGGATCGACATGTTCCTTGATGGCCCCGGCGCGAAGGCCCGCGACGCCGTCCATGTCATCTTTGCCAACGAGAAAGTGCGCGCCGAATACGTCGTCGCCGCCCCCGATGTCGCCGAGTCCAAAGCCACAGCAAACGCCCGAGTGCTGAATCTGGAAGCATTAGTTCGCATGGCACTCACCACGTTCAGGCGAGATGACTGCGTTGATATTCGGGACTTGATTGATGTCGGCTTGGTGGACGCTACCTGGGTGCCACGATTGCACCCCGAACTCGGCCCACGGCTGCAACAACTGCTCGATAACCCGGATGGATGACCAGGAAATTGATTGAGGTTGAAAAGGAGCGAATGATGATTTCCGAAGTGGACGCAACGCTGGTCAACGGAGTTCTTCAGCCGGATCAAGCACTTCCCCTGCCGGATCGAGTGCGGGTCCATTTGACGATTGAAGTCATTGCTGATCGAACATCCCTCGCGCGTGCGGCTTGGCAGGCAATCCAAGACCGACTCAGAGATCGCCCCTTACATTTCGGTGCCCAACGATTGACACGAGACGAGATGCATGAACGCGATTGATACCAACGTTTTCATCTACGCTTTGGATGGAGATGATCCCAAAAAGCAAGTCCTCGCAAGGGGACTGTTTGACCGGCTTATATCGTCCTCCGAAGGCACGATTCTACTTTGGCAAGTTGCTGGGGAGTTGTTGGCCAACCTACGGAAACGCGAGTCATCGGGCCGTATTTCTACGGGAGATGTTGAAGCGCACTTCAACGATTTTCACGCGATGTTCCCGCTAGTAGTTCCGGGTGCGAAAGCGTTTTCTGCTTACTTCAAGTTTCGGCGTCAATTCAGCCTATCTCACTGGGACGCGATGTTGCTCGCGGCTTGTCAGGTCGCCGGAGTCACAATCCTCTTTTCAGAAGACATGGATCATGCCACCAATTACGACGGTATTTCAATCGTTAATCCTTTCGCATGAAACTGGATTCTTGGGGAAATATCACAGGTCAAATCAGTCTCACCTCACGATAGGATTTATGAACACGGATAGTTGTCTTCACCGCGATGGCTGCGCCGATTTCCTGTGTGAAATCCCTACCATCGCTACATCCCGTTTGCTGGCGAAATTGTGACAATTCCTGATGCCGCTTGTGTGTTATCCCTTTGACGTTGCGCTACAATGGGTTTAGAGTTAAGCAACTTGCGGACCTCTCCCGAGCGCCGGCAAGCTCCGACAATTCGGTCGGCACCCCTTTACACTGAGGGACGCCATGTCGATTCGTCCGCCCTTTCGACGGGATTGCGATTCACCCCAACCCGGTGAGCCGCCTCAAGATTTTCAACCCCCTATGCTACCGCGTTACCAAGTCGTCCTGCACCGCACCACTGACAAGGGCTTGCTTTTTGTCGTGGATGTGTTGCGGCGATTGACGCACTTCGCGGAGGCGGAAGCGATGGCGCGGATGTGGCAATCGTATCACAACGATCGGTCGCTGATCCTCATCACCCACCTGGAGCGTGCCGAACTGTATCAAGAACAGTTCGCGGGCTACGGACTGCGGGCAAGCATCGAACCGGCGGCGTGAATTGTTCGTTGATATTTGGTGTGACCTTGTTCGCATTTTGGGACAGGGTTGTTCTACTATTTTCCCTCCCTCCTAATAGTGAATGAACGCCATGCCACGGTTGGTACTCGGTAGTCACAACAAGAAGAAGCTGAAAGAACTGGTCGAACTCCTCCGCGATTTGCCGATCGACGTGACTGACCTTTCACCTTACCCCAACGCGCCCGATGTGGACGAGACCGGGACGACGTTTGAAGAGAACGCTCGACTGAAGGCGACGCAAGTTGCGGTGGCAGTCGGCGAATGGGTCGTGGGTGAAGATAGCGGACTGGTCGTGCCGGCGTTAGGTGGGCAGCCCGGCGTTTACTCCGCCCGGTGGGGTGGACAACATGGTGACGACGCCGCGAATAACGCCAAACTGTTGCGCGAACTCGCGGGCAAAACCGGGGACAGCCGTGCGGCGTATTACGTCAGCACGTGTGCGTTGAGCGACCCGACAGGGCAAGTCGTGGCCGTGGTCGAAGGCCGGTGTTGGGGCGTGATCGCCACCCAAGCCCGTGGTGATGGGGGGTTCGGTTACGACCCGTTGTTCGTCATCCCGGAATATCACGCCAGCTTCGGCGAACTGTCTTCGACCGTGAAACAGGCTCTCAGCCATCGGGGGCGTTCGGTCACCAAGTTGCGACCCATCGTGCGGAAATTCGTGCTGAGGGAACAGGCATGAGCTTGAATGAACTCGTTGCGGACATTCATGCGTTCCGGGATTACATGCGGGCGGAGCGGGGGTTGGCGGAGAACACGTTGTTGGCGTACACGCGGGACTTGGAGCGGTATGCGGAGTGGGTGGGGTTGGTGCAGTTACCCAACATCTATGCGCCGACGTTGCGTGACATGTCCCGCTACATTGCTTTCTTGAATGAGCAGGAACTCGCGGCGCCGAGTATGGCACGGCACATCGCGTCGTTGCGAATGTTCTACCGCTTCTTGCGACTGGAAGAACGCGCGGACCCGACTGCCACGGACTTGCTCGCCTCGCCGAAGCTGTGGGAGCGCATTCCCGGCGTGCTATCGCCGGAAAAAGTGGAGTCACTGCTAGCTGAGCCACGGGCCGGGGATCGGTTCTTTCTGCGGGATCGTGCGTTACTCGAAACGCTGTACGCCACAGGTTGCCGCGCTTCGGAAGTCGTCGGGTTGAAAGTCGCGGACGTGTATTTGGATGCGGCGTTCTTGAAGTGTTTCGGCAAGGGGAGCAAACAACGGGTCGTGCCACTGGGGCAACCGGCAGTGAGATCGTTGAAAGCGTATCTGGGGGAAGGGCGACCGCAGTTTGCGCAATCACCGCAACAAAGTGGCCCCGCACACCTGTTCGTCAGCCGGTCCGGAAAGCAGTTGTGTCGGATTCAGTTGTGGAGCATCGTGAAAAAGTATTGTGCCCGTGCGGGTCTCTCCCACACCGTTTCGCCGCACACGCTTCGCCACAGCTTCGCCACACATGTCTTGGCCGGTGGTGCCGATCTCCGCACAGTCCAGGAACTCCTGGGCCACGCCAGCATCAACACGACGCAGCACTACACCCACGTCGATAGCGCCCGCCTCAAAGCCATGCACGCGAAGTTCCATCCGCGTGCAGCAGGCAATTCGTGACCAGTTCGCCAGTCGCGCGTTGGACCGAATTAAGCGGATTTGACTGCCGTTGTCACAAGTCCCAAAGTCCCGCCGCCTGGGGGAAGGATTACCACAATCCCACCACCCGGTGGCGGCGGCGGTGGCGGAACCGTAATTCCGATGTTGGTCACGACGCCGGTCAACAACGCGGGGTGTGTTCGGTCTTCGAGAACGGTGAATGATAATGTCGTTGCGAAAAAACTAGAGCTAGCCACGATAACACCTTGGGTTTGTAGATTCCGACTCGATCGTGTGTGAGCAGGGGCGAGGGCGAATCTCGATACACGTTCGACCCGGATAATCCGTATTGCCCTCACCGTTTCTCTAGCACGACTTTTCCCCGCAATGCGGATCACTTTCGTAAATTGTGCAAACTCTCGTTGGACCGGAAAAACCCTCTTGCCGGTGCTGAATTGGACCCGCTGTTTCGCCCGGACCGGAATCCGATCGACGGTCGCTGTCGTGTTTTCTGACAAGTTAATGAACACCGGCAAATCCCGGAATTCGCACTTCTCTTATCCCTAAATCGTGTCCTACAGTTTTTCCAATCCGCACAGATTGGCAGCCGGCAACGGCGATGCTATGCCCGGTTTGCCCTCCGAGGTGTTTCTGCTATGGCCACGTGTCCTGCCGTCTCCGTTCTTGATCCGCTGACGGGGTTGACCGAAGACCTCACGAACCCCGTGCGCGTCTTGCCGTTAACGAACCGACCCAGAGATACCGCCTTCTTTGATGAGTGCGCGGAACTCACGCGGCGGTCGGGTGGGTTACCGCCGATTGTCGCGAACGACCAGCTAGGACCGGACGCCGCGACGAACAGCATTAACGTCGTCCCGGTCGAGGAAAACCAACTTCGAGAAGCCCTGGAAGCCCTACCGGAACCGGGTGACATCGCGTTCGGGTTTCGGCTGCTCAAGGAACTGGGACGGGGAACGTTCGGGCGCGTCTTTCTGGCAACCCAGACCGAGCTAGCCGCCCGCCCGGTTGCCCTGAAGGTCTCCGCGAATTTAGCGGCGGAATCACGGGCGCTGGCCCAGCTTCAGCACACCAACATCGTGCCGGTTTACTCGGTCCATCGGTCGGGATCGCACCAAGCGGTTTGTATGCCCTACTTTGGTTCGACGACCCTGGCCACGTTGTTGCGGCGGTATCGAACGTCGAACTCCCTGCCGTCAACGGGTCGAGAGCTGATCGACACGCTCAAGAACATCAGCGACCAGACCCAGTCGAAATCGCCCCTCCCGACGCGGGATGAACCGAAACCCCCTGCTGCCAACGAGGGTGCCACGGACGCGATTCTCAAGATGCTCTCCCAGTGGAGTTACATTCAGGCGTCGTGTTGGTTGATCGCACGCTTGGCGGACGGGCTGGGCCATGCCCACGATCGGGGCATTCTGCACCGCGACATCAAGCCGGCGAACGTGTTGATTACCGACGACGGCCAACCGATGCTTCTGGACTTTGGCGTGGCCGAGGAGATCCGCCTCCGGGCGACGGTCACGACAATCGTGGTCGGCGGGACCATCCCGTACATGGCGCCGGAACAACTCGAAGAAATCCGCACGGGCCGCCCCCACGCCGACGCCCGCAGCGACATCTACTCGTTGGGGATCGTGCTGTACGAGCTACTCACCGGCGTTCACCCGTTCCGTTCGCCAACGGGTAGCCCGGCGGAAGAAACGGGGCGGATGATCGAAGAACGGCGTGCCGGCCCGCCGTCGGTTCGCATTCACAACCGGGATGTGACGCCCGGATTGGAATCCATCGTCCAGACTTGCTTGGCCGGTGATCCGGCGAAACGCTACCAATCCGCGACCGACTTGCGTGACGATCTCGATCGGCATTTGGCGGACCAACCGTTGGCGATTGCACCCGAGAAGTCGGTCCGCGAACGGGCCAAGAAGTGGGCACGGCGTCACCCCCGGTTAACCTCCCACGTGACCGTCACGTGTGTGGCCGTGACGGTGTTGATCGCCGTTTCACTCGGGCTGGCCGCTCGGTATGATCGCCTGCATCGGTTGGAAGCGGAGGACACCTATCGTCAATTCAGCGCGACGGTGAAGACCGCACACTACTTGCTGTATTCCAACAGCGAAGATCAAAAGCTAGTGGCGGAAGGGGTCGAAAAAGCGCAGGCGGGGTTGGCGTTCTATGGGGTCACGGAGAATGCCGACTGGGAGAAGCAAACCGCTTACACGTCCCTGAGTGTTGAACTCCAGCAGAAACTCCGGCGTGAGATTACCGAGACCTGCGTGATGTTGGCGCGCGGTCAAATCTTGCGAAGTGGGAAACTCGATAAAATCGAGCCGGCCGTCCTCACGGAAGCGCTTCGACTGAACACGTTGGCCGAGCAAATCGCCGGCAACGACCCACCCCGGATTATTTACACCCAACGACAGACGTTGCAAAAATTTGCGGGACGATTGACAGAAGCGACGGAAGCCGAACGCCAAGCGAAAAACACCCCGCTCCGCTCGTCACGGGACTACTACCTCGCGGGGATTGATGCCCAGACCGGCGGACGGCACGCGGACGCCGTGCCGCTGTACCGGAAGGCTCAGGCGATCGACCCGAAATTGTTCTGGGCGTACTTCGGCGAAGGCGTCTGTCTGGACGAACTGGGTCGCTGGGCCGAAGCGCGCGGGGCCTACACCGCCGCGGTCGCCCTCTGGCCGGACTTCCCCTGGACGTACCACAACCGTGGCGCCGCCCAAGCGCACCTCGGCGCGTTCGACGCTGCCGCCGAAGACTTTTCTCGGGCGATCGAATTGCAACCCGACTTCGCGGAGTCCCACGTCGCCCGTGCGATTGCGTACCAAGAAACGAAAGACTACGACCTCGCACTGAAAGATCTCGACGCCGCAATCGGGCTGGGCGCACCATTAAAGCGTGTGCTGCCACTGCGGGCAAAACTCCGATTTTTAACGGGCAATGCCGTCGGTGCCAACAGCGACAACGCAGTCGTTGGGCACGAGGAACCGACCACGGTCGATGGTTGGATCCTGAGCGGGATTGATAAAATGCTGGCCGACAAGAAGGCCGCACTGGCAGACTTTCAGCAAGCGTTGAAACTCAACCCCCGGTCGGTCGCAGGGTTGATGTATGCGGCCAACGTCCTGGATCAACTCGGGCAAACAGAGGCGTGTATTCAATCCTTGGATCGGGTGTTAGCGATCGACGCGGGGAACGTACACGCCCGCTCCGGACGGGGTATGCTGCACGCCCGGCTTAAGCACTGGGATGTCGCACTGAGTGACGCCAAAGAGGCACTCAATCGTGGCTTCGCCCCGGTCACGGTCTATCAGGTCGCCGGGATTTATGCGCAACTTTCGACACATAACCCCGAGTACAAATCGGAAGCCATCACACTCCTGACGATTGCGTTGCGGGCGGGGTTTGGCTTCGACCACATCGACGACGACACGGAGCTAGACCCGATCCGCAACACCCCCGAGTTTGAACGAGTTCTTCAAACCGCCCGCCAGTACAAACCGGCGACCAAGAAGTGAACGGGTGACGGGTGTCACCAAAATACTCTGGGCCTCGGAAAAGCAATGTTCACCACAGAGGCACAGAGACACCGAGAAATCCAAAACACTTTTCATGGATTTCTCGGTGTCTCTGTGCCTCTGTGGTGAATTCTGATTCAAGAGGCCCAGAGATTTTAGCGGCCCCCCATGTGACGGGGTGACTCAGTAACCGCTTGGCCCCTTGTCAGGGCGGGGCGGGGCGGTAGTTTAACGTGATTGTTATCGAAGGCCGAAATGCGGCCATTGGCTGACGGAGGGCAACCCAACATGGCACGTGGACGTAAAGCGGGACCGAGTCGGCTCGACATGCGCAAGCAAGCGGATGCGGCTGAAGCACGCGAAAAACCGGCTGAAGACGAAGAAGAGAAGGAAGACGACGAGGAAGCCGATGCCGACGCGGAGGAGGAAGACGCGGGCGATGACGAAGGCGGCGACGGCGACGACGACGAGAAGCCCAAGGCGAAAGCCAAGGCCAAAGTCAAGAAGGTGAAAGACCCGACCGTCAAGAAAGCGCCCGTCAAACGAACACGCGCGGTCAAGGAAGTCCGGATGCGCGCCATCTGGGTGATCCTGGATAACGGCAGCAAAGTTCTTGAAACCTTCCCGTACCCGCAAAAGGCCGACGCGGAAGAGTTCTTGGCGAAGAAGATCGAAGAGAAGAAAGGCACGTTCTACCTGCAAATGCGAAAAGAAGTCCTCGATTGACGCGATTGGGTGAGCGTCACATTTGTTGTGGACCGTTTGAACACAAGTCGCCACGTTTTCAGGCCGACGGCCTGGGAGAACTTAGCCCAGGGCGAGCCGCTTCGGCGACGCCCTGGGTAGACGCATTGCGATTCGCGGCAGTCTGAAGGACTGCGAGCGCTGGCTCCCAGACTTTCAGTCTGAGTCTGGTTTTGGTCGTGGACCCAGGGCGGCGTCGCCAAGCCTCCTTAGCCCTGGGCTGAGTGCTCCCAGGCCATCGGCCTGACGACCCAAGCATGACAGTATTGTGAACAAATTTTCCACCCACTTCCGTGACACTGACTCGAAGCGGTTGCTGATTGAAACGGAACGAGCCGGCGAGTCAATTGACTCGCCGGCTCGTTCGCATTCCAACAACCCTATTCTCACTTACACAGCACTTCGTCCAGATTCAACAACTCGTTAATCAGCATTGTCCACGCAGCCAGTTCGGCGGGGTCCAGGCGGGGATCGGGTTTCGATTCGCCGACGGCGATCAGCTTCTTGGCGTCGTCCGGCTTGGCTTGGTAGTGCTTCAACAACGCGGCGTAGCTTTTAAGGACAACGGCGGTTTCCTCGGCTCGGAATGGGCGAGCGAGCAATCGCTTGGCCACGAAGTCCACACGTTCTTGGGTCGTTGTGTGGCTCAATATTGTTGTTTGAGCCAAGTACCGCGCGGCTTCGACGAACTGCACGTCGTTTAACGTCACGAGTGCTTGCAGGGGCGTGTTCGTCCGGTCGCGGCGGACGGTGCAGGTTTCGCGGTTCGGGGCGTTGAAAATTTCCATCGACGCGGGCGGGGCGGCCCGCTTCCAGAACGTGTACATGCTGCGCCGGTACAGATTCTCCCCCGTTTCGGGGCGGTAGTCGCGGGTGTTGCTCCCGATCATCGCAACCGCTTCCCAGACGCCGATCGGCTGGTAGGGTTTCACACTCGGCCCGCCGATTTTTGGCACTAGAATGCCGGACGCGGCCAAAGCATAGTCGCGGATAATCTCGGCGTCCATGCGGAACCGGGCGCCGCGGCTGTAAAGCTTGTTTTGTGGGTCTTTTTCGATCTTCTCTTGCGTCACCGTGCTGGCTTGGCGGTAGGTGTTCGTCAGCAACAGTTGCTTGAAGAATCGCTTCGTGTCCCACCCTTCTTCGCGGTACGTGACGGCGAGCCAGTCGAGCAGTTCGGGGTGGCTCGGTTGTTCGCCACTAATCCCGAAGTCGCCGGCGGTGCGGACCAGCCCTTGGCCGAAAATCTCTTGCCAGTAGCGGTTCACGGTCACGCGGGCCGTCAGCGGGTGTTCGGGGCGGAGCAGCCACTTGGCGAACCCGAGGCGGTTCTTCGGCAGGTCGTCCGGCATCGTCGGCAGTGCCTTCGGCGTGATCGGCGTGACTTTCTCGCGGCGTTGGTCGTACTCGCCCCGGTTCAAAATGTACGCCTCGGGCGGCGTGGTCTTTTCCACCATAATGTGGGCGATCGTCCCGCGAGTTTTGATTTCCGTCTCGTCTTGCTTCAACAGCGTCAAAGCCGTGTTCATCTTCTGGTAGTCCGTATCAGTCGTCGTCAGCCACCACGAGAAGAGTTCATCGGTTTCTTTCGCAACGCGCTTGTCGGCAGGCTTATTCAACACGGCGATGGCCTTGGCCGTGTTGGCAAGTTGACTGACTTCAGTCCCTGTCAGGGCGCGATCATAAATTCGCAAATCTTCGATGCTGATGAGCTTGACCGGCTGCCCCGGCGTGCGCCGACCGATCGTCAGCGGGGCGTTGGTCTTGATGGAGCCGAACGGCGTTTGCAGCTTGGCCGGGTCGGCGGTCGTGTTCGTGGCCACGTCGAGCGGTTGCGGCTCGCCGTCCAGATAAATGCGGACCCCGTCGGCTTTACGTGACCCGTCATAGGTGACGAAAACGTGGTGCCATTTGTTGGGGTCGATGCCCGCTTTCGTCGTGACTTTGAAGGCATCGCTTGGCCAGTTGTGGACGACGTGGACCGCGAACCGATCGTTCTCCAGATAGAGATCCCAACCGCGATGATCCTGGGCGGTGTCCATCCGGGCAATCACGCCGCCGTTCTGCCCGCGTTGTGGAATCTGGACGTAAGCGCCGAAGGAAAAGGCTTGATCGGCGTCAAAGTCCCCTGCGTCCGGGAAGGAAATCGTCGGGGCGTCCGCAACGGGTTTGAACGTGGCAGCTTTGCCGCCGTTCGGCCCGGCTTTCCACTCGTACCCGGCTGGCAATTTCGCCTCTCGGGGTTCGTTGTCTTCCGCATAAGTGAAGGTGTCCCCCTTGCCTTCGTTGAACTCGGCGTGCAACGTCAGCCCGCGTTTGGGGATGGATTTAGCGAGCGATTCCGGCTTGGTCTCCTTGATCCACGTCTCAAAGCCGGCGCGGGCGGT
>JANLRE010000798.1:0-6017 GCA_031368205.1 Fimbriiglobus sp.
CGGCGAGACCGTCATCGTGTAAGCTTGTCGTGGAATCGGTGCCCGTGAGCCGTAATCCAGGATGTAACTCGCACTCAACGTCGGGTGATTCAACGATTCAGGCGGGTGCAACCCGATTGTCGCCCCGCCTTGGCTGACCACGACGGGTTCCGTGGGTGCCCAGACCGCGCGGCGGTCGGATTGGAGTATAATCCCAGCGTGGCTCAGGACTTCGGTAAACCCGAACGCGGAGCCGTCTAATCCCGGTGGCTCGACGGCATCCAGTTCGATCACGCAATTATCAATTCGCAAGCCGGCCAGTGCGGCAAGAACATGTTCAACCAGTGTCACGCCGGTTTCGATTGTCCCGAGCGTGGTCCGACGATTCGTGCCGGTGACACGATCGGCGCGAGCCGGGGTCATCGGGCGGTACGGCAAGTCCGTGCGCACAAAAACCAGCCCCGAATTGATCGGTGCCGGGCGAAACCGTAAGCGAACGTGCGCGCCGGTAACGATACCGACGCCGCGCACTTCGGCTGATTGGGCCAACGTTCGTTGGTGTCTGTAACCAATCCGTCGCACGACTCCCGCCCTTCCGGCGCAAGGCCAGTCCAAAACACCCTTTATAGGGAAATCAACCGCGACGGCTCAGGTTTACTCTCAGGGTGGATCAAGGTGGATCACCCTTGGCCGAATGGTGTTAACCATCGGCCAAGATTAAAAGATACTTCATCCGGCTTGCTCAGCTTACCCAATTTCGAGCAAATTTGTTGCCGGTTACGGTCTCGGGGTGCCAGGAGTCGGCACAATCGCGCCACCTGTCGGTGCCGGTACGGTTCCCGAAGCCTGTGTCACTGGCGGAGCTGGGAAGCTCTTATTGAGTGTTGCGATCAGAACGTCGGTCATGTCCGCCGACGGGCTGACGTAGAACGGCATCGCGGCCGGCGGTCGCAACTTCAGGTCGTAGTACAGCGGGCTGTTCAATTCTTCCGCCGTAATGGCATCCGGGTACGCCATCACCAGATCGAAACCGTTCGCTTCGACTACGGCTTGCACACACTTTTGGATTTCGGCAAACAGGTTGCGGAGATACCCGGCAGATTCTTCGTCGAGCTGCTTGCGGTAGTTGCGTTGCTTATCTTCTAACTGACGTTGGAGTTCAACCAACTGCTTCGCCATGACTTCTTGTTGAATTTGCACTTTCTCAATTTGAATCTTGGCTTGCGTTTGGGTGATTTGGTCGTTGAGCTTCACCAGTTCGCCCGAGGCCATCGTTCGCTTGTCGTTCATGACTTTGGCGAAGTGCTGCCAGCGGGAATAATCGCGCATGACCTTGGCGACGTTGAACACCGCAACGCGGCCACCGGGCTTCGCTGTTGGGGGTGCCCCGGCTGCGGGGGCTTGAGCCTGAATTTGCCCGGCGAGATAAACCGCCGCGCCCAGGCCGACCAATGCTGACAAGTAAACGAACAGACGCTTCACGAGATGCCCTCCTGTGCGGTTTTCCGGGGTGTCGAACCTGTTCCGAAGTTCAACCCACCCCAACGAGCGAACGTCCAATGCTCACCCGGTTCTATGGCCCGCAGTTTTTACCCGAACCAACTAATCGCGTCAATCCGAAGGATCGAACTCATTCCCCCACACCCCGTAAGCCGATTTCACAAGGGTTATTTCGATTGGTTCGTGGAGGCGGACATGAAAATCAGGGGCGGCATCCTGGCTTTGCTTTCCGGGCTAATGCCGTTGTGCGGTTGTGGAAAACCCGAACCGACCGCACCCGCCACAGTTCATGGCCTCGTCACGTACCAAGGCCGGCCACTGGCTGGCGGACTGATCGTGTTCGCACCGGACAAAGAGAAGGGCAACACCGGCAAATCCATCACCGCGAAAATTGATTCCAGCGGCAACTACAAGCTGAGCCACGAAGGCAACGCCACCGTCACGCCCGGTTGGTACCGCGTCGCCATCGCCGACCCGCCCGACGGGTTCACCGAAGCCAGTGGGTACCCCCGCTTCCCCAACGCGCTCCGCCGCCCCGACAAATCCGGCATCGAACGCGAAGTGGTCAGCGCCAGAGACAACGGGATTGATTTCGTGATCGAAGTGTCGGGGGAGTAATTTGCGTTCCATCCGCAGTTGACACTTTTCGCTGAATCAGGGTATTGACCAAGTTCACGAATTTGCCAGTGCCGGCGGCTGGTGGGGGTGGGGTATCTCGAATGGGCTTCTTGCAGGACGCAACGGCCGTTGCATTGCCGACGCGGATGTCGCCCGTCACGCCGACGGTTTCCGTGTGCATCGTGAACTGGAACTGCGTGGCGTTGCTGCGCAAATGTCTCGTCTCGCTGTACGATCAACCGCAAGGGATCGACTTCGAGACGATCATCGTGGATAACGCCTCGTCGGACGGCGCCGCCGACATGGTAGCCGCCGAATTCCCGCAAATCGTACTCGTCCGCAACAGCGACAATCGCGGCTTTAGTCGGGGCAACAACCAAGCCGCCCAACTCGCGCGTGGTCGGTACCTTTTCTTCTTGAACAACGACACGGAATTGCCGCCGAACAGCCTCGCGGAGTTTGCCGACTTCGCGGACCGTCACCCCGGCGTCGGGATGCTGGGGCCGAAACTGCGCGGCGCCGACGGTGCGTTGCAAATCAGCTACCGCACCAAGCCAACACTGAATGCGATGCTGCACCGCATCACGTTCCTACGCTGGACGGGTCTGTTTCGCAAAGCCTACTACCGCTACCGCCGCGACACGTTTGAACCAGACGGTGTGCGCAACGTCGAAGTGCTTATGGGCGCTGCTGTGTTTTTGCCCAAGACGGTGTTTGAAAAAAGTGGCCGATGGGACGAGCGCTACCGATTCGGCGGTGAGGATTTGGACCTGTCCACGCAAGTGGGCCGCGATCACAAAGTGGTTTATTTCAGCAGCGTGGAAATCCTGCACTACGGCCGCGTTTCGAGCCGCGCCAACGTCAGCTTCAGCGCGCCGAACGTGGCCATCGGCTACGTTCACTACTTCCGCAAGGCCGGCGTCGGACCGTTGGCATTATTCGCGTACAAGCTGCTGGTGACGCTCGACACGCCGTTCCAAATCGCGGGCAAAACCACCCAATCCGCACTCCGGTTAGCACGTGGCCGACGCGCCAAAGCCAACAAGAGTTGGTTGGCCGCACGGGGATTGTGGCACTTCTTCAGGAGCGAACTGGCGCGGTTTTGGGCCGCATGAAATAATCCCCGAAAGCCCATGAACGATCGTTCATGGGCTTTGTTCGGACTTTGTTCATTATGCCCCGTAGTCGATGTCCTCGATGTTCGCGCGGTGCTTCAGGATGAACTCGCGGCGGCCTTCGACTTCTTCGCCCATTAGGGTGCGGAACATTTTCTCGGCGGCGAAGGCGTCGTTGAGCGTGACTCGTAACAAGGTGCGCTTCTCGGGGTCGAGGGTGGTGTCCCAGAGTTCGTCGGGGTCCATTTCGCCCAGCCCTTTGAACCGCGTGATCGTCATCCCCTTCTCGCCCAGGCGTCGAATCTCCGACACGAGTTGCCGCAAATCGTCGAGGTCTTTGCGGGCTTCGCCGTGGGCCAGTGCAAACCGGACGAGCGGTTCGCGGCCTGCCAAGCGGGGTAACGGAATCAAATCACTCGCCTCGAAACCGGCGGCTTGGAGTTTCACCAGACAGCGGTTCATCGCGCGGATTTCGTGCCATTCTTCGACGCTGAACCGATAGCGTTCGTCAATCTCCGCCGGCTGCTTGCCCGCTTCGGCTAACGCTCCGGGTACGGGTACCGGCACGATCCCCCCGGTGGCAAGAACTTCGTCGCTCAGGACCAGTTCCCGACCCAGTCGAGTTGATTCGGATTGGCGGAAGGCTTCGACTTCTTCGGCGGTGTGGAAGAAGAACTCTTTCAGCCCCAACCGCACGTGCAACATCGGGAACCCCGCCGCCGACAGCCGCTTCAAGAACGACGGCAGCGGGTGCCCCCGGCGTTCCAGAATGATGACCGCCGCTTCGACTTCGTCGAGTACGGGAATCAACTTGGTCAGGATGTCGCTGGCCAACGTTCGCGGCGTGCGGCCGGACTCCGCCAGGATGTGCAGGCTGGTGTCTTTCAACCCGCGCGCGAAAAGTTCCTTCACCATCTCGTGCCGGGTTTGCACGAACCGCGTTTCCTTCTTCTGCACCACTTTGAACAGCGGCGGGCGGGCGACGAAGAGGTGGCCGTCTTCAATCAGCTTGCGCATCTGGCGGAAGAAGAACGTCAACAACAAGGTGCGGATGTGTTGGCCGTCCACGTCGGCGTCGGTGAGGATCACAATCTTGCCATATCGCAATTTGGCGATATTTTCGGCGACCTCTTTTTCATCCTCTTTTTCATCGCCTTTAATATCAATACCGACTGCCGCGATGAGTGCCGCGATTTCTTCGTTCTTCAACAATTTATCCAACTTGGCACGTTCGACATTCAACACTTTACCACGCAGTGGTAACACCGCCTGATACATGCGATCCCGGCCACTTTCCGCCGACCCGCCTGCCGAATCCCCTTCGACGAGGAACAGTTCGGACTTCTCGCGTTCGCGGGTGGTGCAGTCCATCAGCTTGCCAGGCAACCCGCCGCCGGACAGGATGTTCTTGCGGTCCTTCAGGGTGTCGCGTGCCTTCTTCGCCGCGATCCGGGCTTCGGCAGCGAGCACGATTTTCCGGCAAATTCGCTTCCCTTCGACCGGGTTCTTCTCCAGGTACTCCGACAGGAATTCGTACACGACGCTAGCGGTCAAACCTTCGACTTCGGGGTTGTTGAGCTTGATCTTGGTCTGGGCTTCAAAGTGCGGATCCGGGTGCCCGATGCTGACCACCGCCGTGAGGCCTTCGCGGAAGTCGTCGCCTTTGAGTTCGAGACCTTCCTTGAAGTGTCCCTCTTTTTTGCCATACGATTGCAACACTCTAGTTATGCCAGTACGGAACCCGGACAGGTGCGTACCGCCGACGGGGTTATACGCATTGTTGGTGTAACATCGCACCCGCTCGTCTTCACTGTTGCAATACTGCAAGGCGACTTCGACCGAGATGTTGTCAACGATTTTGTGAATATAAATGGGTTGGTGATCGACCTGTTCGCCGGTGTTCAAGTACGCCACGTACTCCGCAATCCCGCCGTCGTACTTGAACAGTTCCGACTTCTTTTCGCGCTCATCGACCAGACTGAGGGCCAACCCCTTGTTCAAAAACGCCAACTCCCGCAAGCGTTCGCACAACGTGTCGTAGGAGAACTGCAAGTCGCCGAACACTTCCGGATCGACCTTAAACGTGATCGTGGTGCCAGTCAACTTGGCCGGCGCCGGGCCGATGTCCATGAGCTTGCTGGTGGCGAAACCGCGCGAGAATTCGATCTTGTAAACCCGGTCATTCCGGCGAACTTCGGCGACCATCCATTCGGAAAGTGCGTTCACCGCTTTCGCGCCCATGCCGTGCAACCCCGCCGACACTTTGTACGCTGCGTTGTCGAACTTCGCGCTGTTGCCAATGATGGTCAACGCTTCTTCGAGCGCGGACTTTCCGGTCTCGGGGTTGGTATCAACCGGGATCCCGCGCCCGTCATCGACGACTGAGATTGAGCCATCGACGTGGACGACAATCTTGATGATGTTACAAAACTTCGCCAACGCTTCATCAACGGAGTTATACACAATCTCAAACACCAAGTGGTGTAACCCGGATGACTGCGTGTTGCCGATATACATGTCGGGGTTCTGTCGAATGTGTGCGGCATCACGCAGCGTTTTCATGCTGCTGCCGTCGTAAATCGCCTCGTCCGCACTGCCGGATGCGACTACCCCGCCTGTCGTCTCACTCATAACGTTCATCCTTCTCGCGGTGACTGATCTTCACTATCGAATGTCTGAAATCATCTCTTAATTTTACCACACGCCAACACGAAACTTCACATCGGTGATCGTCGTGGTTGGCAGCTTTTGGCGGATGGTGGTTAATATCTTTCGCTTCTGAAACTGGGCCAGTTCTTGCATCAA
>JANLRE010000804.1:0-5079 GCA_031368205.1 Fimbriiglobus sp.
TCCACGCCTTACTGTGGTTCCGTCGCGCCGATTCGTGCAGGCGCAGGTCGTTCGAGATGACGGTTACCAGACGCGGTTTGGACTCGGCCACGAGCAGTTCTTCGATTAAGTCGTCAGCCGTGGAGCGATACGCAAAGTGAACCAAGATGCCACGATGGAACGATTCCGCCGAGCGACTCGGCCCCTTCATCGCGTCAAAAACAACCCGGAATTGATCAGTTTTTGCCTTGTGAGGTGCGGAATCCGCGAGCCAGTCCAAAAGCTTGCGTCGCGCCGGCTCCAGAGCCGGCTGCCGCATCTTCGGCGTCGCCCACCCCACTGCGTGTAACAAGTTGTAACCATCAATCAGGAAGATCACACGGCACCTAGAATACGATTCGTCAGTACTCGTATTGTAGCGCAAAATCGGAAGTGGCGGTTCAACAATCGGCGAGTTGGTTCAACTATTCGGTCGCCTCGCCGCTCTCGCCGGGCGTGGAGCGGTCCCGGTTGTCCTTCGATTCGACCTTGTAGTCTTCGCTCAACCAGCGCCCCAGGTCGATGAGTTTGCAACGCTTGGTGCAGAACGGGTATTGCGGATATTCCAGCCAGTTGGCCGGCATGGGGGTGTCGCAGATCGGGCAGAGAACTTTGCTCATCACGACTTCTCGGTTTTCTTGCCTTTGGCCGTCGTCTTCGGTGCGACGGGTTCTGCTGCCGGAGTTGGTGCATCGGCCTTGGGCGTTGCCTCGGTCTTCGTTACGGCTTTTGTCTCGGGCTTGGCGGTGGCCGCTTCTTTGTC
Organism: Fimbriiglobus sp.; assembly: GCA_031368205.1. Classification (GTDB taxonomy): domain Bacteria; phylum Planctomycetota; class Planctomycetia; order Gemmatales; family Gemmataceae; genus Fimbriiglobus. Next base: position 782 of record JANLRE010000804.1, read on the forward strand.
CGCCTTTTCCGCGCTCTTGTCCGCGTCGGTTCGGCGGTAGTCGGTTTCGTAGAAGCCCGACCCCTTGAACACGATCGCGGCGCCGCTACCGAACAGCCGACGCAACTTCGCTTTCTTGCATTTGGGGCACTTCGTCAGCTTGTCCGCAGCAAACGATTGCCATTCGTCGAACGCATGGTGGCAAGCATCGCAAACGTATTCATAGGTCGGCATACAGTCATTTCCAATGTGAGGTTTCCCATCGGCCTGAGAAACTTATGCGCCGGCGGGCGGTGTACTGGCCACGATGACGCTGGCGGGGCGGATGACGCGGTCGTGGAGCGTGAAGCCTTGCTGCATGACGCTCACGATCTCGCCGGGGGCGTGGTCGTTGGTCGGCTGTTCCATCACGGCTTGGTGTAAGTTCGGGTCAAATTTTGAACCGGCACCAATCTCCATGCGGTTCACACCGTACCGTTTCAGGATGTCCAGGAACTGGGCAATTGTCGCCGTTACGCCCTTCGACAACGACGAGACATCGCCGGTTTGCTGGGCGGCCCGTGCGGCAAAGTCGAGGTTGTCCAGCGCCGTTAACAGGTCTTTGACGAGCGGTTCGTACTGGTACTTCCGCTGCCGTTCCGTGTCTTGGGCGAGCCGCTTCCGGGAGTTCTCGAACTCCGCGATGAGCATCTTGTAGTCGCCGGACTGCTTCTCCAGCTGCGCGACTTTATTTTGGAGCGTTTCCAGGTCGTTGGCGTCGTCAGCGTAGGTATTCGGTTCGGTCATAGTGTGGCTTCGTGAGGGTCGAGTCGAGCCTGCAAGACTCGACGGAATCATTTGACTTCGTCCGCCGTCAGCCAGTCTTTCAACTTGTTGAAGATGCTCTTCTTGGGCGGCGGTTCATCCCGTTCGGCGTGTTCGATTTCGGCAAGTTTGCGGAACAATTGTTCTTGGTCGGCGGAAAGCGATTGCGGCGTATCCACAACAACTTGGACGAGCAAATCCCCTTTGCGGCCCCCGCGTCGGGATGGCAAACCGTGGCTCCCGAGTCGCAGCACTTCGTGTGTTTGAATGCCACGTGGCAAGTCGTATTTCACTTTCTGGCCGGTTAGCGTGACGATCTCGATGGTCGCGCCAAGGGCCGCTTGGCTGAACTTGATCGGCCATTGGCAAATCAAATTTTGGCCGTCCCGTTGAAAGAACCGATGTTCCCGGACACGCACCGCGAACTCCAAATCCCCCCGCCCGGCCCCCGGTTCTCCTGCATCTCCCATGCCCTGGAATCGAATCCGGTCACCTGTATCGACACCCGCAGGAATCTCGACTTCCAGTGTACGGCTGCCAACAATCCGCCCATTGCCACGACAAGTCGGGCACGGGTCCGTGATAATCTGTCCCGTCCCGCTGCACGCCCGACACGGCTGTTGAACCTGGAAGAACCCTTGCCGCTGGATGATGACGCCTTGCCCGCCACACCGTTTGCACGGCGCCGGCTTGGTGCCGGATTTCGCCCCGGTGCCGTTGCAGGGTTCGCAAGTATCTTCCCGCTTAATGCTGATCTGTTTTTTCACGCCCGTCGCGGCTTCGACGAGTTCAATGTCGAGGATGGCTTGAACGTCCTGGCCGCGTTGCGGCCCGGTTCGTCGTCGGCCCCCTCCACCTGCGCCGCCCGCGTTGCCGCCGAAGAAGCTCCCGAGCAAATCCCCGAACAAATCGCCCAAGTCCACGTTCGCGCCGGCGCCGCCCGGCCCGTTGCCCCCCGCAAACGCGGCGTGGCCGTGGCGGTCGTAAAGCTGGCGTTTCTGGCCGTCCGCGAGGACTTCGTAAGCCTCGCTCGCCTCCTTAAACTTTTCCGCCGCGTCGGCGTCCCCCGCGTTACGGTCCGGGTGATGCTCCATCGCTAACTTGCGGTACGCCTTCTTGATCTCGTCGTCCGTGGCCGTCCGTGCCACGATCAGGACTTCGTAGTAATCGCGCTTATTCCCCATCGTTTCCCCAGCAGCAAAATAAGAAAAGGCGAAGAGGAAGGCGGCGTTCCGATCTTCCCGTTCACCTTTTCCGTGTGCCTGATACCGTTGCGTCTGGCTTACGCAACCGCGCCTGCGACCTTGGACTTCTTGTCGTCGTCGTCGATCTTGGTGACCATGACTTCCGTGGTCAACATCAAGCCGGCGATGCTCGCGGCGTTTTGCAACGCGGAGCACGTCACGACCGTCGGGTCGATGATGCCGGACTTAATCATGTCCACGTAGTCGTCCTTGTTAGCATCATAGCCCATGTTCAGGCTCTTTTCACCGCGAGCCATCACTTCGTCGGCGATGACGGCGCCGTCGGTGCCGCAGTTCTCCGCGATGGTGCGGAGGGGCTTCAGTAAGGCACGGGCGATAATCATCGCTCCAATCTTCTCGTCGCCCTTCAGCTTGTCGGCGAGTTGTTCGACGATCGGGATACAACGCAACAGGGCCGTGCCGCCGCCGGGGACGATGCCCTTATCGACCGCCGCGCGGGTGGCGTGCAGGGCGTCTTCGATGCGGCCCTTGGTTTGCTTCATTTCCGCTTCGGTCGCGGCCCCGACGCGGATGATCGCCACGCCGCCGACCAGCTTCGCCAGCCGTTCGGTGAACTTTTCCTTGTCGTAGGACGACTCGGTTTGTTCCATTTGCGTGCGGATTTGTTGGACCCGACCTTCGATGGCTTCGAGCCGTTTCTTGTCCAGCTTCTCGCAGATAATAGTGGTGTTTTCCTTCTCCACGCTCACGCGGTCGGCGCTACCCAGGTGTTCGATGTCGATGCTTTCCAATTTCAAGCCCAGGTCTTCGGACACGAACGTACCACCCGTCAGGGTAGCAATGTCGCCGAGCATCGCCTTGCGACGGTCGCCGAAACCGGGTGCCTTCACGGCACAGATTTCGAGCAAGCCACGCAGCTTGTTGACGACCAACATCGCCAGTGCTTCGCTCTCGACGTCTTCCGCGATGATGAGCAGCGGACGGCGAGCTTGGGCCACTTTTTCGAGCAGTGGCAACATCTCGCGGACGTTGGCCAGTTTCTTTTCGTACAGCAGAATCAGTGGGTTCTCGACTTCCCACTTCAATTCCGCCGAACCCGCAGCGAAGTACGGCGAGATGTAGCCTTTGTCGAACTGCATTCCTTCGACGAATTCCAACGTCGTTTCGCCAGTCTTGCCTTCTTCGACGGTGATGACGCCGTCCTTGCCAACCTTCTCGAACGCATCGGCCATCTGGGCGCCGATCTTCGGGTCGTTGTTCGCGGAGATCGAGGCGACTTGGGCCATCTCTTCTTTCTTGGACAGCTTCTTCGTGAGCGTGCCTTCGATGTACTCGACGGCCTTGGCCACGGCCTTGTCGATCCCCTTCTTCACCGCCATCGGGTTCGCCCCCGAGGTGATGTTGCGCAAGCCTTCTTGATAGATGGCGAGCGCGAGAACCGTTGCCGTCGTGGTGCCGTCACCGGCCGTGTCGCTCGTCTTTTGAGCGACTGCGTTGACGAGTTTCGCGCCCATGTTCTCGAACGGGTCAGGGAGTTCGATTTCCTTGGAAACCGTCACGCCGTCCTTCGTGATCGTGGGGCCGCCGAACGACTTGTCGATGATGACGTTCCGGCCGGTTGGCCCGAGCGTGATGCCAACGGCTTTCGCCAGTTTTTCGGCGCCCAACAGTAATTTCTTACGGGCGTCGTCGGTATACAGAAGCTGCTTCGCCATGAGTATGATCTCCGAAGAAAGTCACCGCAGTGTGCAGTCAGATCGCGGAGAGAAAACATTGAGATTGATAGTGTCTCATCATTCTCAATCTCTGCGTTCTCAGCGCCCGCTGCGGTGAAATGTTAGGTGAATAAGTTACTTGGTCAGTTTTGCGAGGATTTCGCCTTCGCGGAGGATTTTGAATTCTTTGCCGTTCACTTCGACATCCGACCCGCTGTACTTGCCGAACATCACGGTGTCGCCAATTTTCACGGCGAGTGCAGCGCGGGTGCCGTTTTCGTGCAACTTACCTGGGCCGACCGCGACGACTTTGCCTTGGTGCGGTTTCTGCTTGGCCATGTCAGGGAGCAGAATACCACCGGCGGTCTTTTCTTCGGCTTCAACTTGTTCAATCACGACACGGTCGTCGAGTGGCCGTAATGTTAAGGGTGTGACCACTTCCGCTTTCTTCGCCATCTGAATCTCCAATGTTGTTGGTGTAATGTTATGTATTATGAAGTTATGTTGTTGTGCAGAATCAAGAAAGCTCACGGATGAGAACCCGTGAGCATTAGGCGAACTACATCATTCCACCCATGCCACCCATGCCACCCAT
>JANLRE010000915.1:0-4816 GCA_031368205.1 Fimbriiglobus sp.
GAACGCCACGGCGCCGACCATGCCCACCAGCCCGTAAACGAAGAACGGTTGCCGCCAGCCATCGACGCTACCAGCAGCCAGCCACACGGTCAGGGGTGGCGCGATGGCCCCACCGAGTCGCCCCCCCACGGCAACCGCCCCGCTCGCAAAGGCTCGCGCCGAAAACGGCGTCCACTTCCGCACAATTCCAGCGGCTAGCGGATACGCACCGGCTTCAAACATGCCACATCCCAACCGCAGCACGAACAGCATCGCAAAGCCGTCCGCCAACCCCATCAACCCGGTACAGCACGACCAGAAAAACAGGTACAGTGCCAACATCAGTCGTGGCCCGTACCGATCCCCCAGCCAGCCCGCCGGGAGTTGAAACAGCGCATACGCCCAGAAAAACGCCGCCGTCAAGTCGTCGAACCGCACCTTCTGCAGCGTGGGGGACTCGTCCAGCAGCGGCTTGATTTGCTCGCTCAAAATACTCAGGCAGACGCGATCCACGTACAGCATGATCGCCACGAGCGTGGTCACAGCGATCATCAAATAGCGGACGCGGGTGGGGCGGGCGGGATTATCCATGATGTTGCCGTAGTATAGGAATCTGCACGAAAATCTCGAAACCCGTTGGTGCCCACGCGATGTTGATCTTCGATGCTCATCTTGATCTAGCCATGAACGCCGTTGATTGGAACCGCGATTTGCGGATGGCCCTCGCCGACATTCGCGTGCAAGAGCGGTTGCTCGGGATGAACGATCACGGTCGGCAAACCGGCACCGTGTCGTTCCCCGAGTTGAAGAAAGCCCAAGTCGGCGTCGGTGTCGCCACGTTGATTGCTCGCTTGGAACAAGCAATCAACCACCCCCTCGGAATGACATCGCCCGAAGCGTGCTACGCGATGGCCCACGCCCACTTAGCGTATTACCGGGCGATGGAGCGTAGCGGTTGGGTCCGGATGCTGCGGACCAAGCACGACCTGTCCGCGCACCGGGATGCTTACGAACTGAACCCGAACGGCTCGCCGTTCGGGTTCATCCTGAGCATGGAATGTGCGGACGCGGTCCTCGACCCGGACAACATTTCCGAGTGGCACGACGCCGGGTTGCGGGCGATTGGCATCACCCACTACGGGGCGAACCGCTACGGCGGTGGCACCCGTTGTGAAGTCGGTTTGGCGGTGGACGCGGTTCCGTTGTTGAAGAACATCGAGCAACTCGGCATGGCACTCGACCTGACGCACTTGTCCGATAAAGCATTCTGGCAAGTGGCGGAGCGGTTCGGCGGTCGGGTTCTGGCGAGCCACCAAAACGCCCGCAAGTTCTGCGACTGGCAGCGGCAATTCAGCGACGAGCAATTGAAGTTCGTGATCGAGCGTAACGGCGTCATCGGGATGTCGTTCGACGCCATCATGCTTCAGCCGGGGTGGGTTCGAGGCGAGACGAAGCCCGTCGTGACGATGGAACGCATAGTCGATAACGTCGAACACATCTGCAATCTGGCCGGGAACACCAACCACGTGGGGATCGGCAGCGACCTGGACGGCGGCTACGGCTACGAGCAAACCCCCGCCGACGTGAACACCATCGCCGACCTGCAAAAGCTGCCGGATTTACTGTCGAAACGCAAATTCGCTGATGGCGACGTCGAGCGAATCCTGCACGGCAACTGGCTCCGCTTCTTCGGGGAAGTCTTGCCGAGTTGAACCTTGATTTATCGGATCGTGACGAATTCGTGGTGGTTGAATAGCACGAGAATTAGGCTTTCTCGTTTCCGCACGTCGGCATGGGATGACGGAACTTGAGTGTTGAACTCAAGCACCGATGTATTCGACCACGCAACGTCGCCCAGAAACTTTGCACACTCTGCGGCTTCGGCTTCGGTCGGTCGGCGACACAGGATTCGCTCGAATGCGGCGTTCACAAATGCTTTCGCATCGTTCTCTTTCGCCGACAGGTCTCGCGCCAAGTGCCGGGACAGAGTCACGGCGAGCGGGTTGTTTTGCAGCGCGAGGGCTTGCTGCGGGCTGATGCTTTCCTTGCGTTCGTAGCACTCCGTCACGGACGCACAATCGAAGATTTTCAGAAACTCCATTTGGCGTTCCGCGGCACTGCGGAAGTAGACGCTGCGACGGTTCACCGTCATGCCGGTGTTGTGATCGACCTCCGGGCCGCCCATCATGAGGTCCAGTTTGCCCGCGACGGACAGCAGTTGATCGCGGACCGATTCGGCGTCCAGGCGGCGCGGGGCCATGCGCCAGTAGTAAACGTTGTCGCGGTCGCGTGCCAGGTTCTCGGCGTCCGGCGTAGAGGCTTGCCGGTACGCTTGGCTGGTGACAAGCATTCGGTGCAGGGGCTTCATCTTCCAACCCTGGCGCATGAACTCGGACGCGAGCCAATCCAGCAACGCCGGGTGGGTTGGTGCGCGACCGTTTTTGCCGAAGTCGAACACGCTGGGCACAATCGCTTGGCCGAAGTGTCGCAACCAGATGTGGTTGACCGCGACCCGCGCGGTCAGAGGATTCTCCTTGGCGGTGAGCCATTGCGCGAACGCGAGACGGCGGCCGGTGCTGGCCTCCGGGTAGGTTGGCATGTCGCGGCGTTTGAACTCCGTGGTCACCGGCTGCTTGGCGTTCGCCTCGGCATCGGCCAGTAGCTTTTCGGCGTCCGCGACTTTCTTCTTCGCCGCGTCTGTGGCCTTGGCATCGGCTTTAGCGAGTGCTGCTTTTGCGACGGCCAACGATTGCTTGGCCAGAATCAAGGCTTCGGTCCGTTGGGCCGCTGTGGCAGCTTTGGCCGCGTCCGGTTGCTTGTAACCCGCCTCTTCAATCTCTTCCACAGCTAACACGGCCTTCAATGCGTCCCGCTTGGCCACTGCAATCGAGTGTTCGAGTTTCGCTACGTCCGCCTTGTCCGCCGGCGCTTTGGTCTTGGCGATTTCAGTTCGAGTGACTTCCGCGTCGGCGGCTTTCAGAAGGTCCGATCGCACGAACGCCCGTTGGTCTGGCCGCACGGCGGACGCGGGTAACGGGACTAGGTTGATGTTCAGCTTGCCACCCAGCGCCGCGGGGATGCCCGGTGACAACGGCTTGTCATCTGGCGTGCGTTCGTCGCCCCGAATGAGGAGTTGCGTTTTGGGGGTCAGGTCCGCGTCGTATACGCGACTGAGGCCGTCTTTTTTCGGATCAACCACGCCCGGTATCCGGTCGATGCGGACGCGGTGCGGTTCAAAAATGGCGCGGAGTTGGTAGTATTCTTGTTGCTTCAGCGGGTCGTAAAAATGGTCGTGGCATTTCGCGCAGCCGATCGTGGTGGCTTGAAACGCCTGGAAGGTGTGATCGACGGTGTCTTGCAGCCACTTTTCCCGGCTGAGCATTTTGTAGTTCCGCACCAGGAAGCCGGTCGCCCGCAGCGTGTCCGGGTCGTTGGGCGCGAGTTCGTCCCCGGCGAGCATTTCCTGAATCATGCGGTCGTAGCCTTTGTCCGCGTTCAGGCTTTCGACGATCCAATCCCGCCACCGCCAGATGTGCGGGTGGCTGTCGCGGATTTGGTTGCCGTCGGTCCACCCCGCCCAATCGGAGTACCGCCACACGTCCATCCAGTGCCGTGCCCAGCGTTCACCGTATCGGGGCGAAGCAAGCAGACGGTCCACTACCTTTTCGTAGGCAGTGGGCGAGGCGTCGTTGAGGAAGGCGTGCAGTTCATCCGGCGTCGGTGGTAGACCAATCAAGTCGAGAAACACCCGGCGAAGCAGCGTGGCGCGATCCGCTTCGGGGCGGTGCGTCAGGCCGCGTTTCTGATGATCTTCTGCGAGAAACGCATCGACGGGATTTTGTCCCCAGTCCCCGGTGATCTTCGGCACCGTCGGCGGCTTAACTGCGGCGAATGGTTTCCACCGATAGGTCGGCTCGATCTTGCGGAATTCGACGAGGCGTTGCGTTGCAGTTTTGATTTCATCGGCACTAGGTGCGTCTGATTTTTCACCGGGGAAGTGGCCGGCGATCAGTTCGAGCAAGTTGGCCACACCGTCGCCGTCGCTGTCTTCGTTCGCAACCGCGTTGAGGCGGGCCGGAATGTCGGACTCTTGGCCCGCCTTTCGCAACTCGCGCCCGACCTCTTTCAGCCGTTCGCCGAAGGCGTTGTGGGGCCGTTCGCCTTCGGCTTCGGGCAAGTGGCAGACGCGACAATCGTGCAACTTGACCGAAAGAAACGGCCCGAGGTGGTTGACGAGTTCTTTCTTGTACGCCGGCTTCGCGGACCCGATCGGTGCGATCAGTAACAACGCGACGAGCGACAACGCGGTGCGGACAGTCAACCCGAACGAGTGACACGTTTTCACGCGATGATCTCCTGGATGGGCTTGCCGAGGTCGATCTCAAGCCGCTTGCGGCCGGGCACTTCCAGTCGTCGGGGATCGAGGCCGAGTTGATGCAAGACCGTGGCGTGAATGTCCGTGACGTAGTGGCGATTCTCCGTGGCGTGGTAGCCGATTTCGTCCGTCGCACCGTGGACGACGCCCCCCTTGATGCCGCCACCCGCGAGCCACGCGCAGAAGCCTTGCGGGTGGTGGTCGCGGCCGTCGCCCTGGGCACCCGGCGAGCGGCCAAACTCCGTACCCCACACCACCATCGTGTCCTTCAACAGGCCGCGTTGCTTCAAATCCGTCAACAAACCACTGATCGGCAAATCGACTTCGCTGGACAACTTCCCGTGATTGGCTTTGATCCCCGAATGCGCGTCCCAGGCCCCGCCGCCACCGCCGCCGTGAAAGATTTGCACGAACCGCACACCGCGTTCGACCAGTCTTCGCGCGGAAAGACAAAGCTTGCCG
>JANLRE010000939.1:0-1249 GCA_031368205.1 Fimbriiglobus sp.
GACGCTCTCTTTATCCTATTGGTTCGGGCAATGGGGTCGGTGTGGCAAAACTTTCGGGCGGATTTGTTGGTCGTGGTCGAGGAGGCTTGGCGACGAGGCCCGACACACGACTGCCCCCAACAAACGGCTGGGACTTTTCCCTTCTCACTCGCATGTCGGGCCTCGCAACGCCTCGACCACGACCTACAAATCCGCCCGAAAGTTTTGCCACACCGACCCCATTGCCCGAACCAATAGGATAAAGAGAGCGTCAATCCTGGCGTGGCTGGACTTTTCACGGTGGGTGGCGAATGAGTGTTTTGTTGAGCGTGCAGGGGTTAACAAAGAGTTTCAGCATCCGCCCACTGTTTGAAGGGCTAGCGTTTGACCTGCGGGCCGGGGAACGGGTCGGGTTGATCGGGCCGAACGGGGCTGGCAAATCGACGCTGTTGAAAATACTGGCCGCAATGGAACCGACGGACAGCGGTACCCGCACGCTCCGACGCGGGATCCGAATTGGCTACGTGGCCCAAGACGACGTTTTCGGTGAAGACCAGACGTTGACCGATGTGCTGGTTGCGGCCCTGGCGAACGATGCGCTGGAGGATCACGAACGTGAAACCCGCGCAGCCAAAATGCTCACCCAGTTCGGCTTTGACGACCCGGATCAGTTGGCGAATACCTTGTCCGGCGGTTGGCGGAAGCGGTTGTCGTTGGCGAAGGAATTGATCCGCAAGCCCGACTTGCTACTGCTCGACGAGCCGACGAACCACCTCGATTTACCCGGCGTGGTGTGGCTGGAAAAGCTGCTCCGGGCTGCCAATTTTGGGTACCTCGTGGCCACGCACGACCGGGCTTTTCTCCGCGCCGTGGCCGACGACATTCTCGAAATCAACCGGGTCTACCCCGGTGGTTCGTTCCGCAGTCCCGGCGGGTACGACGACTACGCGGAGAACCGCGATTTGTTCATGGAAGCGCAGGCGAAAGCCCAAGAATCGCTCGCCAACCAAGTGCGCCGCGAGACCGAATGGCTGGGTCACAAAGCCCGCGCGAGAACTCGCAAAGCGAGTTCTCGGATCGAAGCCGCCGCCGACCGCCGCGAAGAATTAGCGGAGTTGAAGTACCGCACCAACCAGACGGGCGCGGCGGGGATTGATTTCGTTTCCACGGGACGGCAGACCAAGAAATTGCTCACCGCGCTGGGCATCTCGAAGTCGCTCGGCAACAAGCCGTTGTTCGGGCCGATTGATGTCGCGCTCACCCCTGGTAC
>JANLRE010000897.1:0-1045 GCA_031368205.1 Fimbriiglobus sp.
CACCGCACCACCCGACAAAGGCAAAGAGCGGTTGCTGACTTTGTTTGTCAATGTCGTCTCCCCCGTTCTGGATTCGGTCGTCCGCATTCAATCGGACGGCAAAGATGCGTATCTGGGCACGATTGTCTCCGAAAATGGTTACATCCTGACCAAAGGCAGTGAGCTACGCGGAGAGCTTTCTTGTGTCCTACGAGACGGCACGTCCTACGATGCGAAGCGAGTCGGTTACCACAAACCCTCGGACCTCGTGTTACTCAAAATCGACACGGACAGTTTGAAACCGATCGCGTTCGCCAAAGAAGACATTGGCATCGTCGGGAATTGGGTTGCGGTACCCGGAATCAAGTCATCCGAACCCATTGCCGTTGGGGTTGTCAGCGCGCCCGCCCGAAAGCTTTATGGCGAACAAGCCCTTATTGTGAACGTCAACAAGGGATATTTAGGTATCGGTAACTTGATGAACGCGGAAGACGAAGGCGTCATCATCAAGGATGTCAGACCTGATACCGCTGCATCCCGTGCGGGAATAAAAGTCAACGACATTATTTCGGAAGTGGCAGGACAGGCGATTCGTGACCGTGAAGCACTGTTTGAAGTCCTGGAGGGTTTCAAACCGAACGAAACGATCACGGTACGTGTCAAGCGTGGTGCCAATGAATTAAGCTTGAAGGTCAAACTCGGTGAGCTAGCCGAGTTCGACCGTGGTGCGTTCCAAAACAACATGGGTGGGGCATTGTCCGGTCGTCGCACCGGCTTCCCAGCCGTCATTCAACACGACACCATCCTGAAGCCGACCGATTGTGGCGGCCCCTTGGTGGATCTCGAAGGCCACGTCCTCGGAATCAACATCGCGCGGGCCGGGCGGGTGGAATCCTGGACGATTCCGGGAAGTGTCATCAAGCCGATTCTGAAAGACTTGATGGCTGGCAAGTATTCCAACATCATCAAGTGATGTGACAGTACAAACCCAGAAAGCCCACGAATAAAAGCCCACGAACCCAGAAAGCCCACGAACCCAGAAAGCCCACGAACGATCGTTCGTGGG
>JANLRE010000997.1:0-3986 GCA_031368205.1 Fimbriiglobus sp.
GGGTCGATGCTGACCGCGATCACGTTGAACGGCCCACCCGCCACGAACGTCGGGTCGCCTTTGCGGATCACGTTCAACGCATCCAGAACCCCGGTCAGCACGAGATTGCACAGCTTCGGGCAGCGGTAGTAAGCCAAAACCAGGATCGTCGGCTTGCCGTTCATCAGGTCGCGGAGTTTCACCGGCTGGCTGTTGTGATCGTAGAACTCCAAATCAATCGGAATCATCTCGCCACGCCGCTGTTGGTACGCCACGCCTTCGGGATCCGCCGGACCCTTTTCCCCGACCGTTGGCACCTTGCCGTAAGACATCCGTTGCGCAAACGCGGATGCGTTGAGCATGAGAATGGTCATCACAGTGAGTAGCACAACTCGAATCATCAAAACCTCTCAATTCCCAACAAGAACAAATCACTTCACCACGGAATACACGGAAAGCACGGAATAAATCAAATTGTTCAAGAAGCAGTGCGTTTCTGGTTCCGACCGAATTCAAATGCTTTTCTGTATTTCCATTTCCGTGTGTTCCGTGGTTAAAATTTCCGGATTAGTGCCCGGCCTTTTTGTCGTCGGGTTTCACGTCATCAAGTTTGGGTGTCACGGCAATCGGTTGCGATGGGCCACCACGCCCGGCGCTGGATGGCTTCGCTTTCCCGTCGTTGGTCGTAGCCACAAGAATCGGGTTCGCCCGGATCGGCAACTTTTTCTTCTCGATAACCAGTTTCATCGCCTGGTCGATCGGGATGATCGCAATGGTCTTCTTCTCATCAGCCCACAGCGTTTCCATCAGAATCTTGCGTTTCGTAATCGGGTCGATGTAGTTCTCGGGCCGCAAGTCTTCGGGGCGAATTTCGTAGGTCGCGCCGACCGCGTTCACGGGCCGCTTGGACCGCAAATAGGGCGGGTCATTCTTCGCGTCTTCCACTTGCTTCAAGTATTCCAAACGCGGTTGATGGACTTCCGCTTTCGGGTCACTCGAACTAATCGCCGCGAACCGATCGTTGATCGACGAGTTCGAGCTTTTGGACGCGATCGGATTCGCAACCGGATCGCCGGGGTTCTTGCCGTAGATGCTGAAGAAAATCACGGTCACGATGGCGAACGATGTCAACACCGTGACGACCACGAAGAGGGGGACGTACAGAATCCCCTTGGCCTCGAACTGATCCGGTTCGTGACCCGCTTTAACGCTTTTGACATTGGCGCCTGGCGGTTCGGATTCGTGATCCGACGCACTTGCGCCCGACATCGAAACGATGACTTTTGCGAGCGGGCTATCGGCTTTCCGATCGGGCTTATGTTCCGACATCTTCAGCTCTCCCCAAAGCGTTTAGTGGTGCTGACCCCAGGTCGCCAGGAACTTGCCTTCGCTGTTCGCTGGTAGGATCGGTCGCTTGCCGAGTTCACGGGCAAACGCCACTCCCCAAATTCCGCCCACCGCCACGATGGCCGCAATCGCCATCGGGACGTGCAACGTCCCGTGTTCTCGTTCAACCGCAGGAAGGATCCACCAGATCACATCGGCCATGCAAACAATCAGCAACATGCCCGAAAGGAGCCGCATTGCCTTCGGATTCGTCTTCACTTCGCGGAACAACAACACCACGAACGGAATCAACCAGTGGAAGGCCATCAAGAAGTACGCCAGGTACTCCCACCCGTGGTCGCCCCGTTTGCGGTAGTAGGTAATTTCTTCCGGCAAGTTGCCCGCCCAGATCAGCATGTATTGGCTGAACGATGCATACGCCCACACCATCGTGAGGGCCAATAGCAGGCTCCCGATGTCGATGCGGAACTTGTCCTTCACAATGGTGAGGACTTCCGTGTTGCCCGCGTTCAGGCTGTAAAACACGAAGATCGAGAACGCAAACGTCGTCAGGAACATGTTCATGCCGTACACGATCGGGAACATGCTGGACGCCCAAGTCGGTTCGACCGACATGACCCAATCGGTTGCCATCATGGTCATACACAAGGTCCAGACAATAATGCCAGGGCCGGCAATCGCACGCAGTTTATCTTTCCCGTCCTGCTGGTCGTCGTCCTCAGCCCGTCGTGCCCATTTGTTGACGATGAAGATCAACCCGCCGATGATCGAGAAGTACAACAACCCCCGAACGGTGAAAAACACCGGGTTCAGGAAGTCGTGAATCTTGTGGTGGTTTTCTTCGATCGCTTCGGGTCGCAAGCCTTTCTCGACGGCAATTTCGGCGACATCTTGTTTGACCATGTTGTCGGTCATCTTCTTCACAGCCGCTTGGAAAGCGGGATCGCTGTTCATCTCGCCCGTCGGCGTGACCCAACTCTGGTCGGACCACCAAAACGGCGATTGCTTACCGTCGGCGATGAACACGCTCGCGGCAACCGGGATGAACAACACCGCAATCACAGGCATCGTGCGGGTCGCCGCATGGAAACAACGGCGGAGGACGACACCCCAACTGGCGCTCGTCATGAACGCAATCAAGGTCATGGACAGTGCCCCGAACGGCAGGCTCGCCCAGAAGACAAAGCCAACGGTGTACGACATGAAAATGTCGCGGAGTCCGTAACCGCCGGAGGTCGAGATGTTCAGATACGCCAACACGATGAACGCAATGGACCCGATGACGAGTGCGGCCAAGGCCGCCGTGCGAACCGGGCTAACATCAATCGCCGGGACCGCCAATGGTGCGGCTGGGTGTTCGTGGTGGTCAGAGTGGCTTGTGGCCATTATTTCGGTCCCCCCACTTTAGAAAGTTCGGTCTTGGTGTTATCAGGCAGATCGGCTGCCGGCGCGCTTTGGCTGTACTGGAGAGCACGAACATAAGCGATCACACGCCAGCGGTCGGCGGGATTTGGCAACTGGGTGTCGTGCGACGCCATGCCGCCGTAGCCCCAACTAATCACTTGATAGATGTAACCAACCGGGACATCTTTCAACGCGATCTTGATCCCGTATCGGTCGAACCCACGGGAGTAACCGAGCGGCAAATCTTTCTTCGCTTCGCCGGTGAAGTGGCCCGCGTCCGATTCCTTCCCGGTTGCGTCCAAGTGGTACGACGGCGGCTTCAAGAAACCACGCTCGACGATTTTGCCGTTACCGTACCCGGCGGCACCGTGGCACAACGCACAGTTGGTGTTGAACTTCACTTGGCCGACTTTCAAATCTTCAACGGTCATCTCGAACGGGAACTCTTTGACGAAGTTGTTCAGGTCCGTCGGCGCCCCGGCGGTCGGGGCGGTGTTGCCGGTTGGGTCCACGGCGGCTTTCCAGTCTGCCGAGACTTTCGGTGACTTACCCGCAACGGTTAACCACGTCACAAGCGGATCATCCGCCAGCGGCTGATTGCGGTGGATGACGCCTTTTTCAAGCGGTCGCACCGATTGCTTGTTGGCAAACATCTCGTGCTGTTCGTAAGGGCGTGGGGCAGGCTGTTCGGCCATCTTTTGCTGACAACCCACCGAAGCGGCGAGCAGCAAAAGGCAAGGACTCATCCCGATCAGGGCTTTGCTTAATTTGATCATTCTGGCACCTCCGCGATGCTGACCGGGTTCAGCGTCGTGAGAAAAGCCTTGGTGGACTTCTCATCGTAGTTGGGGTCGATTGCTTCAATGACCAAGAAGAAGCGGTCACGGCTCGCGCGGGCAAACTGCGGCACGTTGAACACCGGGTGATACGGCTGCGGCAAGCCACACAGCGCGAACAGCCCGATCGTGCCGGTTAAACTGGCGCTGAGCACCAGCAGTTCCCAGGTGATGGGGACGAACATCGGCCAGGAGAAAAACGGCTTGCCGCCGACGTTCAACGGGTAGTCGATGCCGTTCAAATAGAACTGCATTAAGAACCCGATCGTCGCACCGCACAGGCCGCCGATGAACATGATCGCGCCGATTTCCGATCGCGGGAACCCCAGTGCGTCGGCAACTTCCCCGATCGGGTACGGCGAGTAGCCGTCCATGCGGGTGTAGCCAGCCCCGGCTGCTTCTCGGGTCGCGTGGATCAAG
>JANLRE010001017.1:0-2683 GCA_031368205.1 Fimbriiglobus sp.
GCCTGCTCGCCCGCCAATCCAGACGATGACAACCATCACCCCCAACACGACGCTGAGTGCCAACACCCCTTTGAACAGCACCCCGAGGAACGCCCAGCCATCCGACGAGGAGCCAGACTTCGTTCCCCGCTTCGGTTTTCCGCGTTTCGTGGCCATAGAGCAGTGGATAGTGGGTAGTGGGTAGTAAAAAACTATTCTGCGATTTAACTGACCACTCACCACTGACCACTGACCACTGCTCACCCGCTTGGCAGTTACCACACGTTTAGCTCTTGTTGCAATGTAATGCCCGTGTTTTCTTTCACTCGGGTCCGCACAATGTCTAGCAGTCGGATCAGGTCTTTCGCGGTGGTGCCGGGGTGGGCGATGGCGTAGTTGCCGTTGCGGTCGCTGACTTCGGCGTTGCCGACTTTCGTTTTCGCTAGCCCGGCATGGTCGATCAAGCTAGCTGCCGAACTGCCTGCGGGGTTGCGGAACATTCGCACCGCCGATTGGAACGAGAGCGGCTCCGCTCCCTTGCGCAAAACCCACGTCCGCCGCATCCGTTTCAGGACCGCTTCGGTGGAATCTTTGTCCAGTTCAAACTCGACCCAAATAATCACGGGTTCGTCGAGATCACTGCTGTGATCGCCGAACGTCAGTTCCTCACGGGTGCGAACTTGCTCCAACCCGGCGTCCGTTAACACCGCAACCCGCCGCACCGACGAACCGATTTCCCCAGACCGATCCCCGACGTTACACCGCACACTGCCGCCCACCGTCCCCCGAATCCCGATGAGCGTTTCCAGGCCGCTAAAGCCCGCTTGTACGGACTTGGCGATGAGGTCAATGAGTTGGGTTCCGCCCGCCGCACGTAGGGTTTTGCCGTTGCTTTCAATCCACTCGAACGCCGGTCCCGTTAACCGCATGACCGCGCCAGGAATCGGGTCGTCCCGCACCAACAAGTTGAACCCGCCGCCCAGCATCCGCAACGGCACCTTGTTGGTCGTGCAAAACGCCAACACGCCTTTCAGCTCTTCCAGTGTCCGCGGTTGAACGAAAAACTCCGCCGGCCCGCCGATCCGCAAATGGGTGTACGGCGCCAGCGGTTCCCGCCGCTTCGTGATTTCCGGAAACGATTCAAGCAGCCCCATACACATCTCCCGTTGGTGCTAGCATCTTACGGCGCTGCGACGGAACCGGGCAACGGAGGCAAACGGAACTCGACTTGCAAATGTTCGGTAGCGTGCTATCACATGGGCGGTTTTCATGAAGTACAGGGGATTCAGAAATGATGGTTCAACAACTGGTTGCGATGCTTGCGATGGGATTAGCGTCTGCCACGAGCGGGCTACAACCGCAACAGGTGACAGTGCATAAATTGAAGTTTGTCGCCGCCGAAGATGTTGCCAAATCTGTCACAAATTATGCCGAATTCAAAAAACTGTCCGTTGAGTTGAGCACCGATTTGCGAACCAACTCGGTCATCGTGACTGGTGATCTCGCACAACAAAAACAAGTTGCCGGTATCATTGCGGCGATCGACAAAGAACCCGAAACGATCCTGACCGAAATGACGATTCTGGAAGCGCCCGCAACGTTTGCCGAGGATGTTGGACTCGGAGAAGGTGAAACGTGGGTTTTGACACTACGCGAAGCGAAAATGCTGGCCGCAACGATTCGCAGCCGTGAGAGTAAGGACGTGCAGATTCGCTCCAAGTCGCAACTTCTACTGAGTGATAACCAACAAGGATTTGTTCAGATCGTGAACAACAATCAGGAGCAAGAATTCCGTATCACCCCACGTGTCACGCCCGACAAGGGATCGAACATACTCCGGATTTACGCACAGTTTAAGTCTCCATCACAACTGCCGAATGCAAAAGACACCCAGTTAATCGAGACGACGGTGTCCGTCAAAGACGCCCACAGTGTGGTGATCCGAGGCCCACGGACCAAGAAAGTCAACGAAGACTCACGCGACATTTTAATTATCCTGGCCGTTCACAACGTTCGTGCGGAGCGGTAGATTCGAATTGCTTATCCGGAACTCGAATCGGTGGGTGGTGTCTAATTGTGTAACTTCGTGCTACACTTTCACCACCACCATTTGAGGAAATCTCATGTCGCTTCGTCACACCTGTAAGTTGTTCGCCGCTTTCGGGTTGGCGTTTGGTCTGGTGATTTTGGCGGGCTGGGATGAGATCGCCATCGCCGGTAAGAAAGAGGATGCGGAGAAGTACACCAACGATTTAAAGACGGGTAAAGACGCCAAGGTGAAAGTGAACGCCCTCGGCGAACTCGCCAAGTTGGGCCAGATCATGAAACCGTTCATCAAGGACGCCGAACCGTACATGATGAAGGCGCTCGAAGACAAAGACGCCACCATTCGCGCCGCTGCCGCAAAAGCCGTGGGCATGATCGACCCAGATCCGAAGGAAGTGGTGCCGTTGTTTCTCAAAATGATGAAGGAAGACAAGGACGAATCGGTCAAAGAAGCCGCGATCCTAGGCCTCGGTTACATGGGACCGAACGCGAAGGACGCGACCCCCGAGTTGCGCAAAGTGGTCAAAGACGAAGACAAGAAAAGCAAACTCAACCGCGCCGCCGTGAACTCCTTGCGAAACATCAACCCGAAGAAATAGGGGTCTGGTAGATCATCTGTCAGGATGATCCGGTAAGAGTTTTTGACAGGATTCACAGG
>JANLRE010001047.1:0-6319 GCA_031368205.1 Fimbriiglobus sp.
CACAGCGGCAACGCCACCAGGAACACAACAATGGACGCAAGGGCGTCTTGCTTGAATGAATTGAACTTCCCCGCCATCACCTTGTCGGTCATCATTTCTGCTTCTCCCGATAACGCCCGCCTCAGCTGTTGCGGCTGAGTCTGGTCACTGTGTGGTTTCGTTCGCCACAGGGTTGTACTTTGCCAGTGGGTCGAATTGCCCAGACGCCAATGCGCCGGTTTCGATTTTGTAGACCCGCCCGTGTCAGTGCAAGTCGCCTCGCACCAGTCGGTAGACGCCCTTGACGCCTCAAGCGGAAACGGCGAACCCGATGGTCGCGGCTTGACCCCCGGTGTCTGATCCCTACTCCTTGGCGTCAATTCCTAATGCTGCACGCAAGTCCCACAGCGATCGGAAGTAGTCGAGCTGGGCGGCGATCTCGACGACCTCCGCGTCGAACGTGGCTTGTTCACGGAGCGTGACTCGGAGTACGTCGCTGCGACCCAACCGCAATTGTTCGCGCTCGGCACGGGCGACCAAGCGGGCGAGTTCCACCCGCTTTTTGGCCTGCTGGTAGAACTCGAACGCCCGCTCCAGCGCTGAGAAGTTGTCTTGCACGTCCGCCCGGATCACGTCCTCGGCGTGACGAAGTTGTTGGTCGATCTGGGCGAGTTGGGCTTGGGCGACCACGACCCGGCCACGGGCGTCGCGTTGCTGCACGGGGAGTTGGAAGGCGAGGCCGGCACTCAACGTCGAGCGGTCCAAGCCGTTCGGCCCGGACAAGGAACTTTTCCCGTAGCCAACATCCTGCGACACCGCGACGACCACGTTGACGGTCGGG
Organism: Fimbriiglobus sp.; assembly: GCA_031368205.1. Taxonomy (GTDB): domain Bacteria; phylum Planctomycetota; class Planctomycetia; order Gemmatales; family Gemmataceae; genus Fimbriiglobus. Next base: position 821 of record JANLRE010001047.1, read on the forward strand.
AGAGTCTGGTTCGTTGCAACCCGAAGTTCCACCGCCGCCCGCTTGCGTTGCAACCGGAGCCGTCGGGGTTCGGGGCGTTGCTCGAAGGCGGTCTGAAGTGCCGAATCGAACACGTTCAAATCGACGGGTTGGACCTCGGGAAAGCTCGGCAGCCGATCCGTCCCGGCGAGTGTCGGGCGGCCGGTCGCGTCCCGGAGAAACAACGATAGGTCGATGGTGGCCTGTTGGAATCCCCGTTGGGCTTGGACGAGGACGCCGTTTCGCATGGCGATGTTCTGCTGGTTGTCGATCCGCTCGATGTTCGCCGTCGGCCCTGCTTCGACCCGTGCCTTCAACTGGTCATCCCGTTCCACCGCGAGCTTCACCAGACTCTCGACCACGTTGAGCCGCTGGCCGGCGGCGACCCAATTCCAGTAGAGGCGTGACGCCGTCCGTTGGAAGTCGAGGCGCTGCCGCTCGATCAACGGCTCGGCAATTTGAAGATCAAGTTGGGCTTGCTGGACGTTGGCACGCGGGCGGTCGATCGCCCGATCGCGTAGCAGGGGAATCGTGACGCCAGCCCGGAACTCGCCGCCGTCGGCGGTCTTCCGGTCGAGGTTGTAGGTCGGGTACTCGCCGTACCCATTCCGATACCCGGCGAACGTTCCCAGCCCGGCGAGGGGCAAGTTCTGACTGACGCCGAGTGTCGAACGGAAGTTGTCGTAGGTCGTCCCTTGACCGTCCGCCCCGGCGGTCAGGTTGAGATCGAACGCCCCCATTGAGGAGATTAACCGCCCGCCCGCCAGGGCACGTTCTTGTTCGATGGCCCGCAGCAACGGGTAGCTACGCTCCACCGAATCCAGCACTTCATCAATTCCCAACGGCCCGCCCATGCTGGCAGGATTCCCACGGATCGGCGGCAACGCCTTGGGTGCGGCAGGTGGTTCACTACCCGGCTTCGACTCCGGGGTCGTCGTCGTGAGTGGGAGAAGTGGTTGAGCGGCGATCGACTTGTTACCGAGTTGCGTAAGCTCGGTGCAGGCCGCCGTCACAATTGTCGGTCTCACGTTGGGCACGGACTGCGGACCAGGCCCGACCAGGACCAAGGGTAACCGTTCCACACTTTGCGAACCCCCCGTGACGGACCGCGGGTTGACCTGGGGGCCGTTGCACCCAGAAACTGCGGCGACCGTCAGCACGAGAAACGGAGTTCGCCACGTCGGCTTCCGGGTCATGGCGATTTTACCTTGGGTGGCTTGCCGCCGCCTTTCTTGTCGGGTGGTTTCGGGGCGACGACTTGTGGGAAGCCGTTGAACTGCCGCCAGAGTTCGTACCCCAACGTCACCCGATTCAGGAACACCCAGCCGATCGCTTGGTTGCCTTGGCGCAAGTAAACCCCTTCCGGCCACCGATCCCCGTCGAACATTTCCTCCGGCTCCACAAGGATGCGGAACCGGCCGTTGCCGTCGTCCGTTGAATCGATCTGTCGCACCCGAACGCCGAACGTGCCTGCGGCCACCGACGGCCAGCCCGCGAACTGCACCGACGGCCAGCCTTCAAACTGAATCCGGACTTGCGGCCCCAGCCCGGTCGTCTCCATCTGGGCGGCGATTAACGGGGCGTCCACGCCGTCGATCAGGAGTTCCACAACCCGGTCGGTCGTGTCGGGTACGATGACCGCGAGTTGGTCACCCTCTTTAACGAGTTGACCGCCCTGGCCCGCGTTCGCGGAGATCCGGAACACGATTCCGTCGCACGGCGCGCGCACGAACCGCGCCTTGAACCGCTCGATGCGGCTATCGATCTCCTGAAGTTCTCGTTCGACCGAGAATACGTTTTGCTCCGCCCGCCGCAGGTCACGTCGGGTGGTGGCGACTGTGGAAAGGCCGTTGGCTTCGGCTTGAAGGACGAGGGAGTCGTTGGTAAGAAGTGCGGCCGCGGCCCGCATCACCTCGGCTGCCGCCCGCTTCACGTCCGTCGCCGTTCGGTCGGATCGCATTTTCGCCTCATCCCGGTTCAACTCCGACTCCAGGCCGCCGAATTGTTTGTCCTTGAACAGCTTGTCAAACATCTCGAACCGCCGCCGCTCGAAGGTGAGCGCAAACTCGTTGTTCTTGAGCGACTGCTTGGCGACATCGACCAACAGTGCCGCCGCGTCGCGGTTCGCTTGTGCCGCGCCGACCGCCGCGTTCTGGGCTTTCACCTGAGCTTCGACCGCCCGATTTTGCTCGACAACTTCTTCTTCCGTCGCCTTGCGACGACTGTAGAGGAAGTTCCGCTGATTATCCAACCGCCCGGACAACTCGGGGTCGTTATCGTCAATATCGACAATCGCGTCGCCGACCTTGACCTTTGTTCCTTCGACGACGTGCCACTTGCGAACCTGACCGCCGACTAGCGCCGTGACAACTTGCTTCCGCTCGATCGGTGCGAACGCGACGATCTGGCCGCGACCCTGCACGGTCTGTTGCCACGGTACGGACAACAGGGCAACGGGCGAGAACACGAAAGCAATCAGTAAACCCACCGCAACGACCAACGCAAGGCGCGGCGTCCGAACCCGCCGCAACGTCGAGAAGCTGGCATGAGAACTGAACGCGGACCGGGTTTGCGAACGAACGGTCATCGGGTCGATCCTTGGGCCGGGGGCGGAATCGGGGATTCAAACGAGGACAAATTCAGAATCCGGTCGCACTTCCCGACGACGGCGGGCGTGGCGGACGAAACGAGCAAGGTCCAGGGTGCCGCGCGGTCGAACAGGTGCGGCAACAGGTCGGGGCATTCGCGCAGGTCGAGGGTGTCGAGCACGCCGTCGAGAATCAACAGGCGGGGCCGACCGACCAGCGCTCGGGCGAGGGTCAGCCGCACGGATTGGCTCGCCGACAGCGGCCCGCCGTTGGGGTATAATGTCGTGTTCAGCCCACCGGGCAAGTCATGAACGACCCCCACCAAGCCGACCGTGCTTAACGCCTGCCGGACGGCGGTGAGAGGAAGGTCGGACCGACCGACCCGGACGTTTTCGACGACTGACCCGGTGAAGATGTCCGCCCCCTCGACCAACGCGACCTGCTCGCGCAACCGCTCCAACGACAGCCCACGCATGTCGATCCCGTCGAGTTCCACGATCCCGTCGCCCGGATTTCTGAGACCGCACAGAACCTCGAACACGGCCGTCTTCCCGGACCCCGGCGGTCCGATCACCGCCACTCGCTCGTTCGAGGCCACGTGCCAATCGCCCTCAGGTGGGAACTCGTGTCGGGAACCGTGACCGTCGCTGTGGAACCTCACCGCCATCCCGCGTCCGCTATCGGGTAGCGATTCCCCGCCGTCGCGTTCCAACGGCAGGTCCGTGATGAGTCCGAGCTTTTCCGCACCCGCCATGAGGTCGTAAAAGGTCGCGGCGTACTTCCCCAGTTTGGCGACGGAGGCGACGACCAAGCCGACGATCAGTTCCGCCGCGACAAGTTGGCCCAGGGTCAGTTGGCGGTCGATGACCAAGTAGCCGCCGAGTCCCAACAGGGCCGTGCTCGCGACGACTTGTAACCCCAGCGCGAACACCGTTTGACGCCAGACGACCCGGAAGTGCCGCCGCCGCGCGGTGACGTACTCGCCCGCCAACTGGTCGGCTTTCTCTAACGCGAGATTGCGCCCGCCGGCAAACTTGAACCCCCGCAGACACCGAAACAATTCTTCCAGCCACGCCGCCACGTCGTACTTGGTCTGAGACTCGTGAAGACTACTGGTGATGCCGCCCCACCCGAGCACGAACAGAATGAACGCAATCATCAGGATCAGCAGGATGTCGAAGCCCAGTAGGAACGGGTGGTAGAAAGCCAGGACCACCATCCCGACCCCCGCAGTCACAACGAGTGCGACCCCATCAAGCACGAGAGTGGCCAGGGACTTCTGAAGGTTGACGATGTCGAAAAAGCGGTTCGCCAGTTCGGGGCCGTGGCACTCGTAGAAGGCTTCCAGCTTGACGCGGGGAATCCGGTCGGCGTAGTCCGCCACCACCCGGACGAACAACCGTCGTTGAATACATTCGACGACGTAGACCTGCATGGCCCGGATTGCTGCCGCGAGTCCGAGGCAACTCATCAGCACCCCGGCAATGACCACGACCGGCCACAACAGCACACCGAACGCAACCGTGTTCACCAACGATTCAACGGCGATCGGCGTGGCCAACGATAGCACCGCCACGGCGACGGCGAACACCACCACCGTTTCGATGTCACGGCGTTCCGGGTGGAGCAGTTGTCGCAGCCGCGCGAACGGGCGTGGCGGAGCGTGCCCGACCTCATGCTCGACCTCATGCTCGACCTCATGGCCGGTTCCCGTCGAACCCTGTTCCGTCGCCGAATCCGCCATGCTTCACGAACCGAAAAGGATAACTCTTACGAAACCTCCGACAGTTGCAGCGGCCAGAATCAAATCGTCTGGGTGGTCCGTCGCCGCACGCTGGGTTCGATCGGCGGGTTGTACTCGGCCAGTTTCACGAACTGGGCTTTCTCCACGTCGTAGGCGAACACCTCGCCGGTTTCGATTTTGTAGACCCAGCCGTGTAAGTGAAGGTCGCCGCGCACCAATCGGGACGCGACAGCCGGAAGCGTCCGGAGGTTCTCCAGTTGTACCAGGACATTTTCCTCGATCGTGGCCGTCAGCAACCGATCCCCGTCGAGGTGGCCGTAGTTGTCGCGGACGATGCGCCGCGTCGTCTCGGCGTGGGACTGCCACGCCGTGACGGCAGGGAGGGACGCAACCTGTTCCGGGTGGAGCAGTCCCGCCATCGCCCCGCAGTGGGAATGACCGCAGATGATGATGTCCTTAACGCCCAAGGCGGAAACGGCGAACTCGATGGTCGCGGCTTCACCCCCGTTGCCCGCGCCGTGTGACGGGATGATGTTCCCGGCGTTGCGCAGGATGAACAGGTCGCCGGGTTGGGCCTTGGTCAGCAACGTCGGGTCGATCCGGGAGTCGGAACAGGTGATGAAGAGGGTTTCGGGTTGCTGGCCCTTCGCCAGCTCCTCGAACAGCCCTTGGAGTGGCCGGAAGTTTTTATCCTGAAACTGGTGGATGCCTTGGATCAGCTTTTGCATTGTCCCCTCATACAAGCGGTTTGGTGAAACGAAAAAAGCCGTGGAGAAACACTCTGAAAGTGCATCTCAACGGCTTGTCTCCACGTGGGCTTTTTCGTTCCCAAGTGGCTGATTCGCTTTTGATCCGGTCACGACCTCCGAAAGTGTGGCTATCGCGTTAACGACACCAACGACTCCCGGAGATTATGTAAAATGTTAAGGAGTTTAGCTCGGATGTCAAGCCTTAGTTCGCGGACTACTCGGCTTTGGGTGAGCGTCTCGAAAATTGGTAGACGTTGTCAACAGACCGGGTTTTCAACCCCAACGGGGTTGTTCTTTTAGCCCAGGGTTGCGGACCGGAGGTCCATTACCCTGGGACGCTTCCTCCCTGGGAGGCATCCATCCTCACGCAAGTCGGTTGGGGTTGGGTGCAGTCACCCAG
>JANLRE010001083.1:0-6483 GCA_031368205.1 Fimbriiglobus sp.
CCCACGAACGATCGTTCGTGGGCTTTCCAACCTTGTTACTTTATTGGCGGTCGCGGTGGTAACCCACTCCCGGATACCGGCGTGGCCACGGGTCGCGGTTGGTTATCGGCGGGGGCGTTTTGAATTTCGTGCTTCCAACCCGGTGCAGGTGGGACGGGTTTGAAGTATTCCAGCTTAACGCCTTGCACGTTGACGGCGGGTTTTGGGAAATCCCAAAGCTCTTCTTCCTGGCTGTTCGTTTTGCGGATCACCACTTGTCGCGGTAAGTACGCCGGTTGACCCGGAACATTCAGGAACAGCACCAAGATCATCGAATCGAAGTCGGCTTTATCCTGGGCGGTCAACGGTTTAATCTCGATGTAGACGAAGAATTGATCTTGCTTGATGATGGTCATTTTGAACCGATCCAAGGCCGCTTTCGCCGTGATCGCACCGGACATAAAGTCAAGCAACAGGTTGCGGTTCGATGCCCCGTTTGCGAAGCGAACTTCCGTCAGGCGCGATTCGATACCGACGTATTCATAAACTGTTTGCGCCGTGCAGATGTAAGCGACGTAATCGTTCGGATCGATTTTCTCACCAGGAGCGGGGATCGTTTCAATCCGCATCCGCGCCATGCCGGGCTTCAGGCACATGATGCTGCCTTTCGACTCCACCTTAGTTTTGCGAAGTTTGTTTTCCCGAGTCAAACCACACTCGGCATAGAAGTTCGCGGCCCCTTTCATCACTTGCTCCCAGTTTTGCAAGTGCTGGAGCAACGCGGGATCGACCTGTGGCACAACAGGTGCAACGGCGCCCGGAGTCGGGATGACGGCCCCGCCCATAGGAGCCGTGCCGGGTAACGGTGGCAAGTTCAGTGGCACTTGGCCCAACGGTGGTTGCACGCCGCCGGGTGGTTGTGGCACTTGCGCAACCACGGCAGCACTGACGACAAGAACCGCGACAAGTGTGAATCCGGCACGACGCATTCGGTAATCTCCATTCCACACCACAACGCCTACCGTGGCGAATCGACGAGTCTTATACCTTGCCCGTTCCGGTGCGCGAAGCCCGATTCGAGTGAACTGTTACAGCTTCGCCAGTTCCTCTTCCAACAGCTTCCGTACCACGTCGTTGGGGGCGCCTTTGTTGGTCTTCATCACGGTGCCGAGGATCGACATCTTGGCTTGGTCCTTGCCGGCTTTGAAGTCGGCGACCGCTTTCGGGTTGGCGGCAATGGCGGCTTGGACGGCGGTGCGCAGGATGGCGTCGTCGAACTCCTTGATGCCGACAATTTTCTTCGCTTCCTCGACCGTCACGCCTTTGTCGAGCATCGTCTTGAAGACATCGGAGCGGTCCTGTTTCGGCAACGCGGCGGTTGCCTTCAAGAACTCCGCGAGGACGGCAGGCTTGATCGGGAATTCGCCGATCTCTTCTTTGCGGTCGGTCAGCGCCGGGAAGACCAAGTCGCTGATGCGGTTGGCCGCGGCTTTGCCGTCCCCGAGTTTCGCGGCAACCTCCTCAAAGTACGTCACCATCTCCCGGCCCTTCGCGGCCAGCACCTCGGCGTCGTACTGGCTCAGGCCGTATTGCGATTGCAGACGGCTGCGCTGTTGGGCGGGGAGTTCGCCCATTTCGGCACGGACCTTCTCGACTTCCGCCGGGGTCACCACCACCGGCACGAGGTCCGGTTCCGGGAAGTAACGGTAATCCGCCGCGTCTTCCTTGTGGCGCTGCACCACGGTCACGCCCTTCGGGTCGTCCCACCCGGCGGTGGTTTTCAGTTGCTTGTCGATGCGGAACGAGTCCGGGCTTTTCTGGTACTCGTCGTAGTGCCGTTTCGCTTCGTAGCTAATCGCCCGGCCCACACTGCGGAAGCTGTTCAAGTTCTTCACTTCGACCAACGGCGTGGCATGAACGCTGCCGTCCGGCTTCGTCACGTGGATGTTCACGTTGGCATCGCACCGGAGGCTGCCTTCTTGCATCTCGCAATCGGAGACGCCGATTTCGCGGAGGATCAAGCGGATTTCTTCCAAGTACGTGATCGCTTCATCCGGGGTGTTAATGTCCGGGTGCGAGACAATCTCCAGCAGCGGCGTGCCGGTGCGGTTGAGATCGACTTTGCTATCCCCGCCCCGGCCGGAATCGTCGTGCGTGTTCTTCCCAGCGTCCTCTTCGAGGTGGGCGCGAATGATGCGGATTTGTTTGGGCGTGTAATGCTTCTTCGCGTCCGGCGCGACGTTGATTTCCAAGAACCCGTCGTGGCTGAACGGCAGGTCGTACTGGCTCGTCTGGAAGTTCTTCGGCAAGTCCGGGTAGTAGTAGTTCTTGCGGTCCCACTTCGTGAACCCCGCGATCTGGCAGTTCAGCGCCAGCGCCGCCTTCAACGACAGTTGAAACGCCTTCCGGTTCATCACCGGCAACACCCCCGGCATCCCCAAGCAGACGGGACACGTCGCGGAGTTCGGCGGCAGGCCGAACTTGTTCAAGCACCCGCAAAACAACTTCGTCTTGGTCAACAGTTGAACGTGGACTTCCAACCCGACCACGATCTTGTACGGCTCAGCCATGATCGCCCCTTAACGCGGTGATTCCCGAATTGTTGAATTGTAGCGACGGGACCGGGTTGCAGCGAGAACGACGGAGCGCGGTTTGGATTTCGGCCCTGAAAGGGACGTTCTGTCAGCCCAGGGCCATGCCCTGGGGACCGGGCAACGATTCGGTTTTTGGACCTGTCTGGACCGTTCGTTCCCGATGACGGCTACCCACGTGAACCGTCACTTGAGAGTTCCCAGGGCATGGCCCTGGGCTGACAGAACGTCCCTTTCAGGGCCGAATGATCCGCGATGAAACGGATTTCAGAAGAGTGAGAACAGCCCGGACAGTTCAGTTCTATAATGCTTTCAACTGTTATCGACCTAACCGAGACGTTGCCATGCCACGCCCCGTTGTCTGTCCGAAGTGCCGTGAAGAACTGGATATTCCGCTGAACTTACGTGGCGGTGATGTCCGGTGCGCGAGCTGTGCAACCGTCTTCACGCCTGCCGTGGAACCGGACGATCGGCCCTCCGCACGCGGTTGGGATGAATCACCTGTTCATCCACGACGGGCGAACCGGGCTACTCGTGATCGAGATGATTCGTCCCGCGATGCGGATTTGGACCGCGATTTCGACGACCGTTCGTCATCCCGGCGACGGTCAAACGCCCCGCGCAAATCGGGGATGCTCTGGTTGTGGTTGATGTTGGGCGGGACGTTCGGGATTTGTGCGCTGGGGTGTGGCGGGCTGATGATCTTCGGTGCCATGTTCGACAACCCGGACATGCAGCCGTACACCTCCCCGGACGGCAAATTCCAGGCCGCATTCCCCGGCAAAAATCCGGTGGTCTCAAGCCAAGTGACCGATGACGGTCTGAAGCGGAATACCGTCGAAATGAAACGCAAGGTGATGAAGCAAGACTTCGAGACGTTCTTCGTTCATTACACCGACTTGCCCAAGAAACCGAAGCAACCCGAAATCGACAAACGCTTCCAAGACGTGGTCGATCAACTCAACACCAAGCACCCGAATAGCACGGAAATCAGCCGCACCGACGCGAGCTTCACGCACCAAGATTCCCCCGCGATGGATCTGCACATCGAACACGACGACGACACATCGACGATCGTGCGGCTAGTCATTGTAGAGAAACGGCTGTACGCCGTCGGGATCACGGGTCACGGCCTCGTGCCGGAGAGTATGCGGTTGAAGGCGTTCTGGGACGCCTTCAAGATCCTAACACCCGACGAAAAAACGCCCGCACCGAAAAAGGGCGGGTAGGAAGACCCGCTTCGTAACGACCAAGAATTGTCAGCCGTCGTACTACGGCACTGGCAGGTGGTCCAAAACACGCTTGACGATTTCGTCGGGGCGGGTTTCCTCGGCTTCGGCTTCGTAGGAGAGCATGACGCGGTGGCGCAATACGTCGGGTGCCATCCGCTTGACATCTTCGGGGCTGACGTAGTTGCGATCGTGCAAGAACGCATGGGCTTTTGCCGCACGCAACAGCGAGAGCGTAGCACGCGGGCTGGCTCCGTATTGAATCAGCCCGCGTAGCTCCAACCCGTAGTCCGCCGGGTGCCGGGTGGCGCGGACGATGTCAACGATGTACTGTTTCACCTTGCTATCGGTGTAGGTTTCGTTCACGGCTTTCCGCAGCGCCAGCAAGTCGTCCGCGCTCAGGGCCGGTTCAATGTCCGTCACGGAATCGACGCTGCCCATGCGGTCGAGCATGGCGAGTTCGTCCGGTTTGCTGGGGTACTCGATCAGCACTTTCAGCATGAAGCGATCGACTTGCGCTTCGGGCAGCGGGTAGGTGCCTTCTTGCTCGATCGGGTTTTGCGTGGCGAGGACGAAGAACGGCCGGGGCAGCGCAAATGTCGTATCGCCGATCGTCACTTGGCGTTCTTGCATCGCTTCCAGCAGGGCGGATTGCACCTTGGCGGGCGCGCGGTTGATTTCGTCCGCGAGCACCAAGTTGGCGAAGATCGGGCCTTGCTTCACGGTGAATTCGCCGGACCGCGGGTTGTAGATTTGCGTCCCGACCACGTCGGCTGGCAACAAGTCCGGGGTAAATTGAATGCGCCGAAAGCTCAGGTGCAACGCCCGCGCCACCGTCCGCACCGCCAACGTCTTCGCCAGCCCCGGCACGCCTTCAAGTAAGATATGACCATCCGTCAGAAGCCCAACCAACAGCCGATCAATCAACCCGCGTTGCCCGATCAACACGCTTTCCACCGCCGTGTAGAACGGCTGCAAGCGGTGACGAATCGGGTCGGCAGAAGTCGGTGTGTCGGGCATTTTGTTCGAGTCTTGTAGGTCGTGGTCGAGGCTTTGCGAGGCCCGACATTTGATTTTTGACAGGATGAACAGGATTTACCAGGATTCAAATCCAGTCTACGATCCTGTTCATCGTGTTCATCCTGTCAAAGAATCTTCTCGGCACTTTTAGCAGGAATGAATATATACGAACAACGGTTCCCTTCGGAACGGCATCGTGTACGATCGTGGGCGTAGAGATCCTCTCGCAACCCGACTTTCGGCCCCAATTCTCGGAGATGATTCATGTTGCGTGTTCTTTTCAGCGCCCTGGTGATGGTGTTCGGGATAGGAGGTGTGACCGCCCAACCGGGGCCGATGCCAACGCCGGCGGAGCGGAGCGAGTTCAAAGCCACGACACGCCACGCGGACGTGGTGGCGTATTGCGAATCGCTTGCCAAGCAATCCCCGAAGCTCCGCTTAACTGATTTCGGCACCACGACGGAAGGCCGCAAATTACCGCTCATGATCTTGAGTGACAACGCGGTGTCAACGCCCGAGGAGGCGGTCAAGGCGGGCAAACCCGTTGTCCTGGCGTTCGCCAACATCCACGCCGGCGAAGTGGACGGCAAAGAAGCACTACTGGCACTCGCACGCGATTTGTGCAACGGCTCCAGTGCGGAACTGTTGAAGAAACTCACCGTGCTGCTCGTGCCCAACCTGAACGCCGACGGCAACGAACGCATCAGTGACAAACACCGCACCGACCAGAACGGCCCCAGCGCCGTGGGCGTGCGGGAGAACGGGCAAGGGTTCGACTTGAACCGCGACTTCATCAAGCTCGAATCCCCGGAGGTTCGCGCTTTGGTGAAGCTGGTCAACGCCTGGAACCCGCTTCTCATTGTCGATTGCCACACGACCAACGGCAGCTACCACCGCTACACGCTCACCTACGACGGCCCACGCAACCCGGCGGCGGATAGCGGCCTCATTGACGCGGTTCAAGGGCCGATGCTGACGAACATCGCCCAACAGGTCAAGCAATCGACCGGCTTCGACACCTTCACGTATGGCGACTTCAACACCGACCACAACCGCTGGGAGACCTACCCCGCCCAACCGCGATTCGGGGTGCAATACTTCGCGCTGCGTGGCTCGATTTGTTTGCTGTCCGAGTCATACACCTATGCCCCGTTCGTGGACCGCGTGATGGTGTCCTACGCCTTCGTGAAGGCCGCGTTCACCTACGTTGCCGACAACCGTGTATCGGTCGAAAAGCTGATTACCGAAGCGAAGAAACCGCGTTCGCGGATTGCCGTGCGGACCAAGACGGTGGCCCAAAACGGGACGAGTACGGTACTCGGTTACGTCGAAACCAAAGCAGACGGGAAGACGACCCGCACCGACACGCCGAAGGATTACCAAGCCACCCTCGTGAACCGCGTCGTGCCCACGTTGGAAGTCAAGATTCCCAAGCTGTACGTGATCGCGCCGGGATTCCCCAAGGCAGTCGAGACGTTGCAACGGCACGGCGTTCAACTGCACGAATTGACCGAAGACTTGACGCTCGACGCCGAGCAATTCGTCGTGTCCGAAGTGACAAAAGCGCCTCGCGCCTTTCAGCAACATAACCTCGTGAAGCTCGAAGGGAAGACCGAAAAGAACCCAATCATGGTGCGGTCGGGTAGTGTGATTGTGAAGACAGC
>JANLRE010001092.1:0-2521 GCA_031368205.1 Fimbriiglobus sp.
TGACCGATCGCCAACAAGCCGATGTTCTCCGGGTGGAACGCATCCACGTCTTTGCGGACATCAATCGCATCCGTCACTGCTTTTTCGCTGATTTGCGACGGCAACGGGAGTTGCACCAGGATGCCATGAACGGCCGGGTCGGCGTTCAATTCCTTGAGCAGATCGAGTAGCTGCTTTTCAGTCGTTTCCACGGGCAGGTGATGCAACCAACTGCGGATGCCGACTTCGCCACAGGCTTTTTGTTTGTTGCGAACATACGAATGCGACGCTTCATTCTCACCCACCAGTACCACGGCCAAGCCGGGTGGCGTCTTGCCTCTTGCCGTGCGTGCCGTGACTTTCGCCGCGATTTCGGCGCGGATCGTCTGCGCCAAGAGCTTGCCATCGAGTCGCGTCGCAGTCATTCGCACTCCGGGTTATAGTCCCAAGCGTTCGCACAACAGCGGCAGCGTTTCCCCGGACGGCCCGTAGATGCCGATGTCTACGAGGCGGCTCACTTCGGTGCGCGTCAGGTTGAACTCGATCACGGTCCCGGCAATCGGCTTCAAGCCGCGATCACCCTTGGCAATCGGAATCAAGTCCGCCGCCGGATAGACCACCGCCGAGGTGCCAATCACCAGCAACACATCGCATTCGTGAGCCGCGATTTGGGCGGCGTCCCACACGTCGGGTGGCAAGCTTTCGTGGAACCAAACAATGTTGGGGCGAAGCAACCCGCCGCAGCTCGGGCACTCGGGGCGATCCGTCAAAACTTCCGTGCCACGGTCTTCGATCTTATGACACCCGAGACAACGGGTTTGTCGCAAACTGCCGTGAATTTCCAGTACGTTCTGGCTGCCCGCGACCAGATGCAGGCCATCGACGTTTTGCGTGACGAGGGTAAAGTCACTCTCGAAACGTTGTTCCAAATTGACCAGTGAATGATGGCCGGGGTTCGGCGTGACCAACTTCACGTTAGCCCGGCGTTGGTTGTAAAACTCCCACACCAAAGCCGGGTTCTTCTCGAAGCCCATCGGCGTGGCAACATCCTCGATACGGTGTCCCTCCCAGAGGCCGTCACTAGCCCGAAACGTCGGCACCCCACTCTCCGCCGACACGCCCGCACCAGTCAGCACCGCCACCTTAGTCGCCAACCCCAGCACCGCTGCCGCATGGTCGAGCGCTTCATTGCGGTCATCGTCAGTCATGGTCCAATCCTCCGAATTACCCATCGTGGAAGATAGCGGAACCACCTGGAAAGCGGAAGTCATGTCAAGCTTGCAACAGTGCCCCCGCGTCGTCGCAGAGTTGCTGCGCCAGTTCCATCGTCGGGGCTTCGGCGATGATGCGGACGACGGGTTCGGTGTTGCTGGGGCGGACGTGCAGCCACCAGTCCGGGCCGTCGAGTCGCAAGCCATCAAGCTTGTTCGCGGTCGCGTCCGGCCACTTCTTTTCGATCGCGGTTAGCACGGAGCCGAGTTTGTCGCGGTTGACGGCGAACTTGGTTTTGAGCATCGAATATTGCGGTAATTCGGCGAGCAGTTCGGACAACGTTTGGTTCTCTTCGGCCATTAAGCTGAGGATGAGGGCCATGCCGATGAACGGATCACGCACCCAGCCGACGCGCGGGTCGATCACGCCGCCGTTGCCTTCGCCGCCGATGACGGCCCGCGTGCCACGCATCCGGTCCACGACGTTGGCTTCGCCGACGGCGGAGCGGGAAAAGTCGCAGCCCGCTTGTTGGGCCAAGTCCTGGATCACCCGCGACGTGGACATGTTCGCCACGACCGGGCCGGGGTGTTGCCGTAGCCGATACTTCACGGCCAACGCCAGCGTCGATTCTTCGCTCACGCAGGTGCCGTTTTCGTCGATCAACGACAGCCGATCGGAATCCGGGTCGAGCACGAACCCGATGGCACTGCCCGTTTGTTTCACCCACGGCGCGACATCGACGAGGTGTGCCGGGGTGGGTTCGGGGTCGTGGGCAAACTCGCCGTTGGCGATGCAGTTGTGTTGGACGATTTCACACCCGAGGTCTTGCAGCAATTGCACCCCCAACGGTCCGCCCGCGCCGCCGTTGCCATCGAGGAAGACCCGCACGTTTCGGCTTGCGATCGTCGCCACGCTGATTTGATCCAGCACCAACCGCCGATGGTCTTCCAAAACATCCGGTGGAATCCGCACCCCGCCGATTTTGTCCCACGTCACCCGTTTGAATTGGCCGCTCTCGAACAGCTTTTGCACTTGCTTGCCCTTCTCCGCCGACAGCACAGCACCGTCGGCCCCGAACATCTTCAGCCCGTTCCACGGCGCCGGGTTGTGACTGGCGGTGATCTGAATGCCGCCTACCGCGCCGAGGTTCCGCACCGCAATCCCGACCGTCGGCGTCGGGGCAATCCCGATGTCATCGACCTGACACCCGGTGCTAAAAAGCCCCGCGAACACCGCGTGTTTGAACATCTCCCCACTGGGCCGACTGTCGCGGGAAACAACGACCCGGCCGCCGTGCAAGTACGTCCCGAGGGCGGCACCAAACCGACTC
>JANLRE010001119.1:0-2321 GCA_031368205.1 Fimbriiglobus sp.
CCGGCCTCAGTGACGCCGAGCGCAGAGCACCACCCGCCATCGGCGAGACGACCACCTTCCGCTATCAGGAACTGACCGACGGCGGCATCCCGCGCTTCCCCAGCTACATTGGCGTGCGGCATGACCTACCGAAAAAGCCAATCAAGCCGCAATGATTTAAGATAGCTGCACTACACGGGGGTTCGCTCATGCTGTTGCAGCCGGTTCGATTGCTGGTTTGGTTGTGGGGTCGCGTCCTGTTGTCGCTGCGGTACTGGGTCACGGTGACCGGGCGTGACACCGCGTTGACACTGTCAGGGCCGTACCTGATTTTGCCGAACCACACGGCTTATGCGGACCCGCCGAACATCCTGACCCACCTCTGGCTGGCGTTCCGGATGCGACCGATGTTGCTCGAAACGAACTTCCAGAATCCACTTCTGGCGCCGTTCGGGTACTTGTTGAACGCGATCAAAGTGCCGGACATTACAAGCGCCAGCGTGGAAGCCCGCCAGCGTGCCGAAGCCGCCGTCGGCACCGCAATTGACGCGCTGAAGGCCGGGGACAACGTGATTCTGTGGCCGTCCGGGCGGTTGTCACGGGATGGGTCGGAGCACCTCGGCGGGGCACGGTCGGTGTCGGACATCCTGACGGCGGTGCCGGACGTGACCGTGGTGCTGGTCCGCACGCGCGGCTTGTGGGGCAGCAGTTTTAGCTGGGCGGACGCGACGAAGCCGAACCTGATGAACAACCTGTTTCTCGGGGCGTGGCAAATTCTCTCGAACTTGATTTTCTTCATGCCGCGCCGCCGGGTGACGATGACGTTGGAAGCCTTCCCCCGCAACAAACGACCCGACCCGGCGCGCGACACGATCAACCCGTGGTTGGAAGCGTGGTACAACGCCGATGTCCCGGCGGAAATGCCGACGTTCGTACCGTACCACTTCGCGTTCGGCGCGCGGACCCACGACTACCCACCGCCCGTGAAAGGGCGCGGACTCGACCTCTCAACTATCAAACCGGCTACGAAAGCGGGCGTGACGGAGATTCTGGCGGAGAAGTTGAAACGTCCACTAACCAACGATGAGAACCGCCCCGAACGCACCTTCCTGGAACTCGGGATCGACAGCCTTGATGGCATGGAAATCACGCTCGACATCGAACGCCGATTTGGCTTTTCCGGCGCAACAATGCCGACAACCATCGGCGAACTGTGGGCGTTGGCCGAGGGGCAAGTTGAAAAAGGCGAGACGGTTCCGCCACCCGAAAAGTGGTTCACGCCACCCACCGGCACGATGGAGATTCAGCTTCTCGGCGAGACGATTCCGGAGGCGATCCTCAACCGGATTTTGCAGAACCCGAAGGACATCGCGGTGTGTGACGACATCGCCGGGGTAATGACCTACGAACGGCTTTTGCTCGGCGCCACGGTGTTGGCGCAACGGTTCGCCGCGATCCCCGAAAAGAACGTCGGCCTGATGTTGCCCGCGTCGGTTGCCGGGATCACATCCCTGATTGCGTTGCACCTAGCGGGGAAGTTGCCGGTCATTTTGAACTGGACGACGGGTCCGGCCAATATGGAACACGCGGTCCAGTTGCTGGGCGTCAAGTGCATCATCACCTCGCGGAAGTTCGTCGATCGGGCGCAGATCCTGGTGCCGAGTGCGGAGTTTTTCTACCTCGAAGACGTTCGCGCCACGGTCACGCGGTGGGAAAAGCTTCGCCGACTGTTGGCCGTGACGTTCTTTCGCGGTTCGCTGGTCCGAAGTTTGCTCAGCAAATTGAACCGCGACCCGCAGCAACCGGCGGTCGTGCTGTTCACGTCGGGTTCCGAAAAGGCGCCGAAGGCAGTGCCGCTCACGCACGCCAACGTGCTGGGCGACCTGCGCGGGGCGCTGCCGTTGTTGGGCCTGGATCGCACGCACAGCGGGCTGGTGTTCTTGCCGCTGTTCCACAGCTTCGGCCACACCGTGACCGGCTTATTGCCGCTCTTGGCCGGTGTGAAAGCGGTCTATCACCCGGACCCGACCGACGCCGGCGCGCTGGTCCGCAAGGCGGCGGCGTACCAAACGACCGCCACCGCCGCCACGCCGACGTTCTGGAATTACATGCTCGAAAAGGCCAAGCCGGGCGACTTACAGTCGCTTCAAATTGTCGTTGTCGGGGCGGAGAAGTGCCCGCCGGCGATGTTTGAAAAGACCAAGCAACTCGCGCCGAACGCCGTCATCATGGAGGGCTACGGCATCACGGAGTGTTCACCCGTCGTCTCCGTCAACCCGCGATCGGCACCCAAGCAAGGCACCATCGGCAAACCACTCGTCGGGGTCGAACTGTGCATCCGC
>JANLRE010001128.1:0-5007 GCA_031368205.1 Fimbriiglobus sp.
AGTGAGTCGCAAGTGTATATATCGAGTGTCAGGTTAATGTTGAGACGGCTGACAAATATGAGTATGACCCCCGGTTCAGGCGGTGCCTCAAACGCTCAAAATCCTAGGCTCGCCGCATGATTCTTTACCGTATGGTCTCTATGCTAGCTGCGTCAAAGAGTCGGCTTTCCGGAGGCGATTCTAATGCGGTGATGCCACCAACTTGAAATTGATATGCGCGAGCATTGATAAATGTATTGCCTTGAATTACCTCAAAGGCCGCAAAATTAAAAAACTCGTCGGTTTCGACTCTAAAATCTCCGTTGACACGTAATAGCCCTGTAATAACCAGAGTAGTTAGAGCATTGGCAGAAGTCCCAGCAACACCTTCATTAGGCTCCAAGACTCCAGGAAACGGGTTTGACAAAGTGGGCAATACATTGACATAACCGTCAACAATTATCTGACTTGGAATAGGTTCTTGGCCAACATCCGATGCAAATATCTTAACGGTACCTGACCATGTAACGCCATGAAGAAAGAGCGTCGAATCAACCATTTTTGTGTTGCCTGTGCCAGAGATAACAGCAAGATTCGAATCTCCTAAGTAGCCACCGATCCTGGCATTAATTCCAAAAAAAGTTCCTCCTGTCCATAAAAAATTACTGGCGGATATCAACTCTTTTTTGGTTTCACCATTTAGCAATATGTCTGATACAATGTTACCGCCACCAAATGCAAGTTTGTTGATTTGAGTTACTGGTGCATGTAGTCTAAATATTCCTGTAAATTCAGGCTCGATCTGTACTTGAGCGTTGATAGTATTTACATCGACTTCGACAACTTTCAGGCCGGAAATTATTGCGGTATCACCAAATGTCGGAATCACTTGAGCGGCGTTTTGTGTAGCTTGGTCTGTCCAATTGGTCGGTTCCGAGAAATTTCCTTGCGAAACTGCAAACACGTATGTTGCAGGAACAATTCTTTCGTCCAATTCTGATATCGCCAGTCTATATTGCAAATTGTGGCCAACAACCCTAGAAGATTTTTGCTTAAATATGCTGGATTTCATCGACAGAGTAATTTTGCGTAAAATAGCATTCGAAAGAAGAAGCATTTGATTGCCTCCGTTTGTGGTGGATTGATAAATTCATCATCGTGATACTGCCTTCACTGTCAAGGCGATGTCGTCTTCTCTAATCATTATTCATGCAATCTTCACCTATTACTGTTCGCGCGTATACATAGACTAGCCAATTGCCAATATTGTTGCGGTGCTTTTGATCCGTTTAATCTGATCGCCGCCTTCTTCGGGTGCTTGCGTAACAACGATTCCGTTCTTGAATTCTCCGGCGAGGGCGCCGTCATCCTTCTGGTAACCGGCTAGCACAAACTTGCCCTCATCGTCCGTGGTGGCGTGGGGCGGGTAGCCGATGTCGTTTTTCGGATCGACCGCGTGAAACGCAAGATCGACTTTCTTCAACGATTGGCCGTTGTAAAGCACCTGTCCATTGACGGGGTACGTTTTCACCTTGCCGTCGGAGCAACCGCAAAGCACGGGCAACGTCGCCACCAGCATCAGCATCGATCGACGAGCCAAACCAAGAGTCATGGGGTGATCTCTGTGAGTCTTCAAAAACCGCAGGAAAAGAACCCATATTCTTGGTTACTTCAACCGGGTGACTTCACCAGTAGCCGGGGAGATGATTCACGGAATCTTCGCACGATCTACGTTGAGGTCGTTGCTTGATTAGATAGCAACCGTTGTAACGCGGTCATGCCGAGTTCGGCGACTTGGGTGGGCTTGGCTTGCCAGAGGACGGGGTTGAGCAGTTCCAGTGACACCCAGCCGTCGTAGGAAATGGCCCGTAGTTTTTGCATGATCGGTGCGAGTTGGAAATCCCCTTCACCGGGGAACACCCGATCCGCATCGGTCATCAGTTCGCGGGGCACGCCGGGCACGTCGCAGACTTGCACGTGGGCCAAGTTCTTCGCCGTGAGCCGGTCCAAGTCTTCAAACTTGCTCGGCCCCTTGTAGTAGTGGAACACGTCGAAACAGACGCCGACGTTCGGTTCGCCGCACTGCTCCACAAGGGTAATCGCCGTATCGAGCGATGAGCAAAACGTGTCGGTGCCGCGAAACTCCAACGCGAGGCGAACATCGAATCCGGCGGCCCACTGGGCGGCTTGGGTGAGCGAGACCATCGCCCGCTGAACGGATGTTGCGTCCAACCGCTGGTTGAAATCGCCGACTACAATCAGCGTCCGGATTCCGAACTGCTGGCAGAGGTTCAGACGGCGTTTGAAGTGGTCGAAATGCGCTTGCCGTTGGTCCCCCTGCGACAACAACAACCCGCCTTGAAACGCCGCCACACTCAGCGTCATCCCGCGATCCCGCAACAACTCCTGGGTGTCCGCAACGGAGCTTTTTTCGAGGTGGGTCTCCAGCTTCGTCAACCACACTTCCATCGCCGAACACCCGCCATCGGCGTAGCTGGCCACGTCCGCAGCGAACGCATTCGGCATCGTCGTCGCTTCACTAATGCAGAGCTTCATGCAATGGGTCTCGTGGTAAAACCGAGTGGGCACGTGAGCTTATCTGTAGCCGGAATCCTGTCGGAATGCGAGCGGTTACGGCGAACCGCCGAGGCTGCGGCCCAGGCCGAGGACGGGGATTTCGATCGCCGTTTTGCGGTGCGGGTTGGTGGTGAGCTTGCGGTAAATCAGCAGGGTGCCGAGGGCGAACTCTTCGTGGTTCGTGTCGAACGTCACGGTCTTTTCCAGACGAAACTGTTCCGGGTGGTTCTTCAACACGTCCCGCACGCGACCGGAGGCGGGCGTCTCCAGGTAGAAGATTTGTCGGCTTTCGATCACGATGTATTCCGGGTCGTACTCGTGCAACTTCGCCAAGATTTCTTCGTCCGTGATGGCGAACTCGACGTACCCGCCGTGCGAGTCGCTCATCACAGCGTAGAAGATTTTGTCCCCGCGCAAGACCCAGGCGCGGCGGTCCGGATCGGCCCGGCGAACTTGGTAGATGAAGTTGCCGTTCAACACCCCTTCAAACAAAAGTGGGCGATCGCCGGTCCGGTGTTCCAGGGTGTATTTGGCCGCTTCTGCGTAGCCGATCACGTACCACCCCGGCTTCCACGTGGCTTGAACAACGGTGGCGGCCACGACGAACAGGATCGCCGCAACGCCTGCATACCGCCCCCACCACTGCCAGAGCCGCAACAGCCCGATGGCCGCGAACACCGTCAGTGCGGGCACCCAGTAAATCGCGTGCCGCTTCTCCGGCTCGGCCAGCGGCGCGAAGGTGAGATAGGTCGCAACAATCAACGCGAAGAACGGTCCGTTGACGCCACGGACTTGCCGCCGGCAAACGAACAACCCGAGCGCCGCCGGCAGCGCGGCGACGTAGCCGATTTGCTCGCCGACGAACGACGGGTACAGCCAAAAGTTCCACGGGTCCAGAAACCCTGTGGAGAACGCGGCGGTCCCGGACGCGGCGGCGGTTTGCAGCCCCGTACTGTACTCCCGCCACGTGAACAGGTAGTACGGCAGTGTCACCGCGATGGCCGCGAGAACCCCTAGAATCACGGGCTTTCGCAGGAGCAGGCCGAAGTTGCGGGTCATCACCAGCCGGAGTAAAAAGTAGGGTAAAAGCACGACGCCGTCGAACCGCGTCAGGGCGGCACATGCTGCCAACAAGCAGGCGAGCAGGGCGTCCTTTGTTCGGCGGTCGGCGAGGTATCGTTCAAAATGAAACACGCTCCCGAGTACCAAGGCCAGCGTTGGGACTTCGAGCAGGACGAAGCGAGAATAGTCTACCACGAGCGGTGCAAACCCAAGCAAGGCGAGCGAAATGCCGGCCACGTTAAAGCCGTGAAACCGTAACGCCAGCCGGTACGCATACGCCGCAGCGAGGACCGCGAACAACGACAGCACGACCCGCGCGACCCCGTAACTGGTCCCGAACACGGCCATCGTGACGCCTTCGACGCAATGAAAGAACGGCGGCCACACCAGCAAGCCGAGCGCGGGGTATTGCGTGTAGTACCGGACCGCGTACCCCTTCGGGTTCGCCAGGAATTGCGGCAGGTCGTGGATCGCGTCGCGGACGAACACGCCCGTCATCACGTGGCGGGTCTCGTCGTTGAACTTCCACGGTTCCCCGGACGGCGACGCGATGAGGTGCAGCACGAACACGCCGACGAGAATGACGGCGGGGTAGGCGACCACCCGCAGATTCTCCTTCGACATGGTACGCGGGTCGTTCGTCATGCTAAGGCGACCCCGATCGGGGCGGGGTGACGGTGTGTGATTGCGGTGGCGTGGACGCCCATCGGCACGAGCTTGAAGTTTTTCATCAACACCTCGAAGACCTCGGCGACGAACGCCAACTTCGCCGCGCTGGGGCGTTTCATCGCGGGGAAGAACGAGAGGCGGTCCGTGTCTTCGCAGCCCAAAAAGTCGAGCGGGTGCAACAGGAACGACGGCTCGACGTTAGCCATTTTGCACATCGTCACCGCGAACTGCAAGTAGGCCCGCGCCAACGTGCGGCTGAACCCGTCCAGGTACAGCAAATAGCTCAGGTGAAACGGCACTTTGAACAGTGGCATCGTCGTGACCGGGATTTCGAGTAACGGCCCGTTGGCGGTGTTCCAGGTGTACGGCGAGAGGGGTCGCAACCCTTCGGAGAGCTTCCCGAACAGTTGGCCGCGTTGCTTCTTTTCTTCCGCTGACAGCCCCTTGGCCGTGGCGAAGTAATACATGCGGGCGATCGGCCCGAGGAACGTCGGGAACGTCGAGCAATCGTAGCGATAACCCCGGCGGGTCAGCACGTTCAGGAGTGTCGGTGAGAAACTATACCCCGGCCCGCGAAACCCTTCCGGACGTTGCCCGGTGGCGGCTTCAATCGCGTCTTCGGTGCGGGCGAGTTCGGCCTCGATTTCCGCTTCGCTGTAAAGATGCAGCCACGGCTCATGGTGAAACGAGTGGTTGCCGACCTCGTGCCCGTCCGTCGTA
>JANLRE010000039.1:0-2215 GCA_031368205.1 Fimbriiglobus sp.
AGCGAGGATCTGGAAGAAGTGCTGGCATTAGCCCGGAAAGTCGTGCCGCGGCTCTTCCGATCGGGTTAGAAATTACCCAGTCGAAAAGATGTGTCCATACCTCTGCTTCCAGTGGGGTACTCATCGAGATCGGACGGGCTCGGATCGCCAATCCCAAAGGGATCCGTCCGAACGATCTGTGGCTCCCCGAACGATATCTGGCTTGGGTGATCCCCCCGGAAGGTTCGATTCGTATCGTCGATCTCGGCGAGGCGGATGCCATCGAGGTGAGCGTCAAAGACGTCCGCAGTGCGTTTGCAAAAGCCCCTAAACGAATTAAGGAGATCGGTGAACCGAAAGCCGCCGCCGAGATGTCGGAGTCGCTTGGTAAGCTGGCCGACCTCGTCTTCAAGCCGCTCGTGCCGCATCTGGGAAAAGCCAAGTCGTTAATCCTTAGCCCGGACGGGGAACTGTGGCTCGCGCCGTGGGCGGCGTTGCCGGTGGGCAAGGATCGGTTTCTGATTGAAGACTATTCCCTGCGCTACGTCATCACCGGCCGCGACCTGATTGTGACTCCGCCGGCGAAGAAACTGGACACCTCGGCACCGCTGATCCTGGCCGACCCGGACTTCGATGGCATTTTGAGCAAGAGTGATGCGGGAACCGACAACGCGGATCGTGGAATTTCCGCCCGCCTGCCGAAAGTATTACGTCTACCCGGCACGGCCACCGAAGCCGAAGCCGTGCTACCGAAGTTGCAAAAAATGACCGGATCGCAACCCGTGATTCACACCGACGAAAAGGCCACTGAAGCCGTCGTGAAAGCCGCCAAGCGTCCCAAAATGCTGATCCTCGCCACGCACGGCTTTTTCCTTCCCACCCAAGAAGTGGAAATCAAAGACGACCGACTCTCCGGCGAAGGGAAACGTGCCGGACCGTCTCTGACGAAAGACGGTCAACAAGTAGAGAACCCGTTGCTACGGTGCGGCTTGCTGCTGTCCGGATGCAACAATCGCGGCGCGATCAAGCCGGGCGAAGACGATGGCGTGTTGACGGGATTGGAGATCGTCGGGTGCGACCTGCGCAGCACGGAGATGGTCGTTCTCTCGGCGTGTGAAACCGGCCTGGGGGAGGTACGAAACGGGGAAGGCGTGGCGGGGCTGCGGCAGGCGTTCCAGTTGGCGGGGGCGGAGAGCGTGGTGGCGACGCTGTGGCAAATCCCGGACGTGCAGTCGGCGCAACTCATGGTCGGGTTCTTCGACAACCTCACGAAGAGACTGCCACGGGACGAGGCCCTCCGCGCGTCCCAACTGGAACAGATCAAGAATCGCCGCGACCGCTTCGGCGCCGCTCACCCGTACTTCTGGGCGGCTTATACTTTGACAGGTCAGGTCAAGTGAGATGCAAACCGTCTGGATATTGTGTGGAAGTAGCGAATTCGTGTCGGTCAATGGTGCTGGTCTAGAGGGTAGTGTCTCGGATCGCGGGTCGATACCCATGATTTCGGCTTCTTTGGAACCAAACTGAGACACTACCGCACATCGCATTCTCTCACGCTGCTCGCCGCTCGTCTTTGGCGAGCCAGCGTTGCATTCGGGGGAGGGTGTCGGCCCAGTTCTTGCCGAAGCGGGCTTGGCCGAAGGCGTCGTAAAGGAGGTCGAGTGTTTCGATCAGATGCCGCAGGCGGTCTGCCCGTTCTTCGAGTCTGGCACGCGGTTGGGACACGTCTTCGGGCGGGTTTGGCATTTTGGCACTGCCCACCGCGAGCGTTTCGGCATGAAGGGATAGTTCATATTGGTACTCGTGACGCACCAATGTCAGGCCCAACTTTCGCGGCAGTTTCCCGCTTTGGATTGCCCGTTTGGCTTCCGGCAATCGGCTCGGCCCTTCGTGGCTGATCGTCTCGTGTCCGGTCTGGCCGCGTGGACATTCCAGCGTCAGGGTACGGGCGATCATGTAAGTCACTTCGCTTTTGTCGGCGACTTTGATCGTATCCATGTCGCCTTCACTGTTGAACCAGAGCCACATCAAAAATTCGTTGCCCAGAAAATCCCGGCTGCTGTCGTCCGGGATCCAGCCGACTTCAGCGGGCGTGACATCGGGCACAAACAGCGACAAGCGGGAATCATCGACGTTACGGGTATGCTCGTGCGGTTCCGCAAGGTGATACGCCCGCCGTCCCGCCGTGACCGCTTCAATGTCGTAGCCAAAAGTCGGCTGGATCCCGGACGACAGC
>JANLRE010000118.1:0-1207 GCA_031368205.1 Fimbriiglobus sp.
CCGAAATCGAGACGCGGTCACGCCAGCGGTACAACCGTCACTCCGAGTGGTTGGGCTTAGGGGATCGTGGGGTCGGCACCGCAACTGTGGATAAGGTCGGCCTTCAATTCCGCAACTTCGAGGGCACCCGTCCACGCCACCGCCTGCCCCGTTTCATGGGCTTCGACCATGATTTGAACGCACTTTTCGAGCGTGTACCCGAACACCTTCTGCAGCACGAACACCACGAACGGCATCGTGTTCGCATCGTCGTTGTGCAGCACCACCGCATACGGCGGTTGCCGCTGCGTGCGGGTATCGGTGTCGGTTTCAACATCAGGTGTCGCTGTTGTGGCCATGCCGAATTTTAGCATCATCACAATGCGGCGCGAACCCGATTTAGGTTGCGAATCGTTTGGCCGATTGCGGTGAACTATAATTCCACTGGAACCACGATCAGCACGGAATTGCGGCGGGTGTCGTATGTCAGACGATGAAAAAGCACTGCAAGCGTGTATTGGGGCGAGTCCGGACGACGACTTGCCGCGTCTGGTCTACGCCGATTGGCTGGAAGAACGCGACCAAGGCATTCGCGCCGAGTTCATCCGGCTGCAATGCGAAATCGCCAAGCTCGAAGCCGGCCCGCGCGACATCATCAACCAAAACATCCCGTTGTGGAAACGCCAACAGGAGTTGCTGGAACGAGACTGGACGGAGCTAGTTGGCCCCGACTGGGACATGTTCCTTGGCCGTAAGCTACGTGCGAGGTTAGACCGTGGGTTTGTTGACTCGATTGAATTGAATGCGAGTGATTTCGTTGGCTTGGAAAACTTGATCCCGCAAGTCTGTTTTGTGGCCAAGGTGATTCGCGTCGATCGTTTTTTCGATGCGATACTCCCGATGTTGCATGTGCCAAGCCAGACGTTGAACCTGATTACTTCGATCGAGTTTGGAGAATTCGAGACAAATGTCGTACCGATGGATGAATTGGTCGTTCACGATGCGGCCCGATTTGTTACTGCGGCCCCTTGGTCACGACTTCAGAATTTGGACCTATCGCAGTGCGCACTAGGAGATGCAATGACTTCCTATTTGTTCCCGAGGGGTGCCTATCCTGCCTTAACCGAACTGGACCTTTCGCACAACGACCTCACCGCCGACGGGATTATCGCCCTCATTAACTCTGGGGTTCCACAACGACTGACGCGGTTGGTGCTGGGTGGCAACC
>JANLRE010000131.1:0-6274 GCA_031368205.1 Fimbriiglobus sp.
AGAGCCGAGACGACGTTCGGAGAGGCGATGACAAACTGGATGTAGTCTTCGGGGTCCACTTTGGGCGCGTTCATGCCCAAAATGTAACCTCCAAATTGGCCGCGCGCAAACTACCCAGTATCCCAACTGCGTAATACCTAAGGATATGAAGATCGGATTTTGAACCCTGTTGATCCCGTTCATCCCGTCATAAAAATCGAGTGTCGGGCCTCGTCGCCAAGCCTCCTCGACCACGACCTACAAATTCGCCAGACTCGGCCACATCTTGAGCGGGCAGCGAACGGCTCCGGTTCGTACAAAACGGGAGCCGCTTACCTCGTGGAACTTCCGATGCCTGACCTTGCTTCCCATTACATCGCACTCGGTGCGTCCGCGTTTCTCGCCGGGGTGATGAACTCCATCGCAGGTGGGGGTACGCTGTTGACGTTCCCCGCCCTGTTCGCGGCGTTGCCCGGAATGGCTAGCGTCGCTAACGCCACGAGCACCGTTGCCCTGATGCCCGGCTCGCTCGCCGGAGCCTGGGGGTACCGCAAGGAGTTGAAGGATTCGCGCCGGTTTGTCGTGCGAATGCTCGCGCCCAGTTTCATTGGCGGGTTGATCGGGTCGTTACTCCTCGTCTACTTTCCCGAGTATTTCCGCAATCTCGTGCCGTGGTTAATCCTGACTGCGGCCACGTTGTTTCTCGTTCAGCAACCAATCAGCAAGCTGCTCAAAAAGAAACAAGCGGTGATGCCAACCGAACCCAGTCCGCGAATGGTCGCCGTGCTGATCGGGTTTCAGTTTCTCGTCGCGGTGTACGGCGGATACTTCGGGGCGGGGATTGGCATCCTGATGCTCACGTCGCTCGGGTTCATGGGCGTCGGCGACATTCACCACATGAACGCCGTCAAGACGTTCCTGGCCTCCGTGATTAACGCGGTATCCGTGGTGGTGTTCATCATCGGGGATTTGATTCACTGGGAATACGCGGCGGTCATGGCGGTTGCGGCCATCGCGGGTGGCTACACCGGCGCCCGCGTGGCACGCCGGTTGCCGGCAGCGTATGTGCGGTGGGCAGTTATCATCATTGCGTTCAGTCTGGCCGTCTATTACTTCGTGCAGCAGTACAACACAAACGGAACGGGAACGGCGTAAGATAACGTGTCCCGGTATGCGTCTTGGGAGTTGGAACGGATGACTGCAGAACTCGCCCCGCAAGCAACAACGGAATCGGCCCCGACCTCCGTGTTCAACGCATTTGTGGCTCTCGTTGCGTTTTCGTTTTGGCGGCAGTGGCGGATTCGGCAGATGGGCTGGGTTGCTCTCGGGCTGCTCGGCATTCTGACGGTGGCGGTCGCGGTCCTCACGCACGGGCCGTCGGGGTGGAGTCTGGAGAATCGGTTTTCGTTCCGATTCCAGATGTTGGTCCGAGACATTCCCGCCCAACTCGACATCATCCAGATGACGCCGGGGCCATCGGAAAGCTCCGGAATCTACATGGCGATTTTCGCACCGTTTCGTACCATTCTGGCGGATCGGAAATTCCTAGACGACTGGGCGTTCTTGAACTTCTCCCGGTGGGTCGTTTTCACAATGCACCTCGGGTTTCTGCTGCCGTTATTTACTCTGGCCTATGCGTCCGCCAGCCTCGGCGCGGAGCGCGAAAGCCGCACGATGATCTGGTTGATGACCCGACCGTTGCCGCGCTGGTCGGTGTATCTGGCGAAGTTCCTCGGCGGGTTGCCGTGGTGCCTGCTGGCGTCCGGCGGTGGGTTCGTGGTGCTGTGTCTAGCGGGCGGTTCACTCGGGCAGCGCGCCTTGCAGACTTACTGGCCAGCGGTCATAGCCGGAACGATTAGCTTCGCCGCTCTGTTTCATCTCATCGGTGCATTGTTTCGCCGACCGGCGGTCGTCGGGCTGGTTTACATCTTTTTCTTCGAGACGCTGGTGGCCAATCTTCCGGGCAGCTTGAAGCAGTTGAGCCTGAACTATTACGTGCGGTCGTTGCTATACAATGAGGCGACGGCAACCTTGAGCGTCGTCACCCCCGAAAGCCTCGACGTTTACGCCCCGCTCGACAGCAGCACTGCCTGGGCGACGCTCATTGGCGTCACGCTCGTGTTGACGCTGATCGGCAGCTATCTGTTCGGTCGCCAGGAACCTCAGGAAGAAACATAACCCGAACGAGTCACCACGAATTACACGAATTGAACGAATCAGAACCACAAACAGTACCTCAACAATTCCGATTTTCTTTCTCAATGATCTGGGTTTGATTCGTCTGATTCGTGTGATTTGTGGTTGAGTTCTTTGTCGGGGTGAGAGGAATTGATGATGCCTGGTGCGGATTTGAAGCCCGATGACGCGCCGTTGCACGGCTACCGCGGGGTCGGCACTCCGCCCCCGGTTTTGCAACGGCCCCAGTCGTTCACGGTGGCGATTAGCCGCGAAGCCGGGGCACGCGGCAGTAGCATTGCGATTGCCGTCGGCGAGTTGCTGGGCTGGCAAGTGTTCTCGCACGACATGCTCGACTACCTTGCCCACGATGAATCGGCACGGGACGAGTTTTTGAAGGACACCCCCCTGCCCGCCCAACAATGGGCCGAACTCGAATGGTCGAGACTGCTCCGGCGCCGCGAGTTAATCCCCGCGAGCGATACGGCTGCGATTGCCAGGGTGATTTTCACCCTGGCTGCCCGAGGCGAAGTCGTGTTAGTGGGGCGAGGTGCGGGGTTTCTCTTACCGCCCGAGACGACCGTTCACGTTCGGATCGTCGCGCCCATCGAACAGCGGATCGCATATCTCAGTCAATCGTTACGTCTCACGGAATTAGAAGCGGCGGTCGAGGCCCAGAACCGCGACCGCCGCCGCGACTTGTTCATTAGCTCGTTGACCGATCTAGCGATCATCGACCCAACCTGTTACGACCTGTGCGTCAACTCCACGCGGCAAGGCTTGCAAACGACGGCTGAACTGATCGCCCACGTCGTGCGGAGCAAACAGATCCCGGACCCGTCGGGTAGCGACATCGACTTGGACACGGTGTCATGACGCTTCCGTTCGATCCATTCTGTGATTGTGTTCACGCACTTCGCCCCCGCACTGCCATCGTCCTTGGCTCTGGGTTAACGGGTGTCACCGAAGAGTTTGTCGAGTCCGCCGCTATGTGCTACGGCGACATCCCAGGTTTGGTCCCGCCCACAATTGCGGGGCACAAGGGGCAACTTTCCGTCGGCGTTTGGGATGCCATCCCGGTGCTCGTGTGCTTCGGTCGCGTCCACTTCTACGAAGGCCATCCGTGGGACCGCGTGACACGCCTCATCAACCTCGTTGCCGATCTCGGTGTCAAGCGTGTCATCCTGACGAATGCTGCGGGCGGGATTCACCCGGCACTCAACCCCGGTAGCGTGATGGGAATTCGGTCGCACTTGAAGTGGCTGGGTTCTAGAGCGTGGCGTGAGGCCACCACGAGCAAGAGTGTCTACACGCCCGCACTGATTGCAAAATTGCAGAGCGATTCACCGGAACTGCTATTCGGAACCTACGCTGCGCTCACGGGGCCTTGTTACGAAACGCCCGCCGAGATTCGCGCGCTGAAAAGTTTGGGCGCAGACGCGGTCGGCATGTCCACTGCGATGGAAGCGGAAGCGGCAGTTGCGAGAGGTCTGGAAGTCGCGGGGTTGTCGTGCATCACGAACAAGGCCGCCGGAATTTCCGACGGCCCACTCAGCCACAAAGAAGTCGAAGCCACCGCCAAGCTTGCCGTTGGCCGCATGGCGGATTTGTTGAAGCGGCTGTTGTAGTTTACCCCTTCTTGGCGAAGTTCGCCGCGACCACGTCCCAGTTGATGACACCGAACCACGCTTCGACATATTTCGCCCGCAAGTTGCGATACTTCAGGTAGTAGGCGTGTTCCCACACGTCGATGCCGAGAATCGGGCGGGAGCCACCGTCCATCAGTGGGTTGTCCTGGTTCGGGCTACTGACGATCGCCAACGGTTTTTCCTTGCCCGGCACCAACCACGCCCAACCACTTCCGAAGCGACCCACTGCGGCGGCGGCGAACTCTTTCCTGAAGCCATCCAACCCGCCGAAGCTCGTGTCAATCGCCTTGGCGAGATCGCCCTTCGGAGCGCCACCCGCGCCCGGCTTCGTCATCAGGTTCCAGAAGAAGTCGTGGTTCCAGTGCCCGCCGCCGTTGTTGCGAACCGCACCACGGATTTTCTCGGGTGCTTCCTTCACTTTCTGAACGACTTCTTCGATCGGCATCTTCAGCCAATCGTCCATGCCGGCAAGGGCTTTGTTCAGGTTATCGACGTAGGCTTGGTGGTGCTTGTCGTGGTGAATCGTCATCGTCTCGGCGTCGATGATCGGTTCGAGGAACTCGTAGGCATACGGCAACTTGGCGAGCGTAAACCCCGGCGCTTTGTTCTGGGCGGCGCGGGCCGTGGCGAACAAAGTCGGGGCCGCCACTGCCACACCCGCAACACGGAAAAGATCACGACGGGTCAGCATATCGCACACTCCGGAAGAGTTTCAAAAGGGGCAAGGTCACGTTGAAACACTATGCGAACCCCGTGCCAGAGGCGATGAAAAAAGGCGTGAGGTCAATTCCCATCCGGGTCTAAACCCGCCGCAAGCATCTTCGCTCGCAACCGTTCCAGACGTTGATCGAGATCATCCGCTCGTTTTAATTGCGTCTCCGCGCGTTGGGCTTCTTGATTTGCACGTTGGGCTTCCTGGGCGGCGCGTTGGGATTCCTGGGCAAACCGTTCGCCTTGTTCAAGGTACGTCAGAAACCGATTCCCATCGGGGCGGAGGACCGCGAGTTCGACACCACTTAAATCAAAGTGGATTCCCAGCCGGGGGCTAGTGAAGCCGTGCATGTTCGCAATCGGTTGGTAGAACCCGGAATCGTCCCGGAGGTAACCCGTCATGGTGACGTGATCGGGGTCGTAGATGTAATATTCTTCGGCCCCATATTTTTCATAAAAGAGCAGCTTCTTGGCCATTCCTCGGGGGCGATTCCCTGGCGACAGCACCTCAAAAACGACTTGCGGTGGAATCCCATTTTCCACCCATTGCTTGTAGCTCCCGCGATAGCCCTTGGGCCGCCCGAACGCCACCATCGCATCGGGCGCTTGGCGAATCTTGTTTTTGCCTTCAACCGGATACCACAACAAATTCCCGGCCACGAAGACGTCCGGGTTGTGCCGGAACAGATCGTCGAGGCCACCCTGGAGTGTGTAAATCCACTGGAACTGCAACGTGTTGTCGGACATTGGCTTTCCATCGTCATCGGGGTAGTCGATCACAGCGGGTGGTGACCATGGAAACGGAACGATCATAGTCGGCACTCCTCAAACACGGTTGGTCGAGATTGCTAAATTGTCTGGCATTTTACACTGGAGTTCAACTGCGGCTATCAACACCCAACCGCTTTCGCAAGATCGCCGTGTGGTGGCGCACGTGTCCGACGATGATATAGGCCAGCGCGTTCACGGTGATCTTGTTGTTGGAGGCGGTGCCGGTCCGGGACCACGCAACTTCGGGAAGATTGTTGAAGAAGATCAAGTTAGACCGGCGAACCGCTTCAAACTCTTCTGCCAGAATTTGGATAGAACATCGGTCGAACTCGGCATACGTCATGTAGTCGTTTTCATCGAAGCCGGCGAGCGGCGTTGCGTCGTTGCGGGCGAACCGCAGTGCGCGGTACGCGAAAATCCGCTCCGCGTCGAGCAGGTGGCCGATGACCTCCTTCACGCTCCAGGTGTACGGCGGATGACGCAGACAAGCGATTTCTTCCGTAATGCCCCGCAGGAAGGGAATCAACTCGACAGTTTGAGTGACCATAGTGTGCAGGATGTCGCGCTCGGGCACCAGTGAAACATACGTTTCGTAGAACGTGGCGTATTCGGTGGCGTTGGGTCGGCTCATCGGTCACTCCAGGTGGTCAGGGTCCGACAAAGTCGCATCCTACTTGATCGCACTTGATCGGGCTATAATAACAGTGAGTAATCCGCTCTCGTGGGTTCACCCTCCGCCACCGTAAAAACAAGGGGCTTACCATGCCGGCAGTCATCGACGACATCGCGTCGGAAATTCAGGATCTCAAGAAGAAAATCGGCGCAACGATCCTGGCACATTACTACCAAGAAGGTGAGATTCAGGAACTCGCGGACATCACCGGGGATAGCTTGAAACTGGCGCGAGAGGCGACCAAAGTGGACACGCCGGTTATCGTGTTTTGCGGCGTGCTGTTCATGGCGGAAACGGCCAAGATGCTGAACCCGTC
>JANLRE010000164.1:0-9594 GCA_031368205.1 Fimbriiglobus sp.
CGTCCGGCATCTCGGTGAGCGACTTGTACTTCGTGGTCTTGCCATCCATCCCTGGTCCGTCTCCTGACAAGGTCAGCGTCTTTTTATCTGCGTTGTATGTTCCCTCCATCAACAACGCGCCGGTAGACATACTGTCGATCCACACCATGACATATTTTTTCTTGCCAGCGTCGTAAGTATCGAACCCTCGACCAGTGTACTTCTCTCCGAACAGTTCGCTCTTCATTTCGCTGGTTAGCCACAGGCCACCCAGATCCATCTTGTACGTGGCGGTTCCCTTGCTATCCATGCCGCCCATCTTCATCGTCGTATCCCAGTTGCCGACCATCTTTTTAAGGACTTCGTGCTCCGGACCGGGTTTGGGTGACTCTTGTGCCAATGCCGGGACAACCAGCAACGCTCCGATCATTCCAGCCATTGCGAATTTCTTCATGACGTATTCCACTGAACAAACGAAACACGGTCCGTCGCACAACGTGACGGCTCTCGTAACGGGGCGTAGAATTACACAGCGGCTTGTTGTCGCCAAGGTCAGTTGCGGGTGAAATCAATGGGTCTGGCAAAATTTTCTGGCACTCCTTCTGGAACGGGCTTTCGGCCCTGAAAGGGTCGTGCGATCAGCCCAGGGCCATGCCCAGGGAACCGGCACCCAGGGCATGGCCCTGGGCTGACAGAACGTGCCTTTCAGGCCCGAAAACCATGAGCATTCAACCGCCCGAAAAATTTGCCAGACTCGTACACCACGGAGTTGCATGGGGTCCGTTGGCCGTACAAAAGCAGAAAGAAATCCAGACCGTCTGTTCTGGATTTCTCGGTGACTTGTGATGAACGCTGGTTTGAGAGGCCCATGAACGATCCCATTTTCGACGACGAGCTACTGACCCCGGAACCGGACGACTTCGTCCCGTCGCCTGCCTATGCCCGGTCGCGCGAACCCGTTGAACTACTCGTGCGGCTCAAAGCCGAGGGGATGCGGCTCGACCAGTATTTGCACATGTACTTTCAGGACTTCAGCCGGTCCGAGTTGCAAAAGGCGATTGAAGGCGGACACATCAAGGTCAACGGGCGGGTTCTGAAGTCCAGCTACAAGGTCCGCAACGACGACAAGCTCGATGTGCAACTGCCGGAGCCGATTCACGATGTCATCGTTCCCGAAGACATTCCGCTCGAAGTGCTTTACGAAGACGAGTGCGTTGCGCTTATCAACAAGCCCGCGAACATGGTGGTTCACCCCGCCCGTGGCAACTGGAGCGGGACGTTGGCGAACGCCCTGGCGTTTCAGTTCAAGGACTGCCTGAGCCGGGCCAACGGCACGTTCCGACCGGGGATCGTTCACCGTCTGGACCGCGATACGAGTGGCGTGATACTGATTGCCAAGGACGACGTGACGCACCGGGAACTCTGTGCGCAATTCGCGTCACGCAAGGTTCATAAAGAATACGTCGCGCTGGTCGTCGGCGAACTGGACCGCGACAGCGACTACATTGAAGCCCGCCTCAAGCACCATTCGCACGTCCGTGAACAGATGGTCGCCACGCTCGACACGACCGACCCCGATGCGAAAGATGCGTGCAGTTTTTACGAAGTGATGGAACGCTTCCGGGGCTACACGCTGGTGAAAGTCCAACCCCGCACGGGTCGAACGCACCAAATTCGGGTGCATTTATTGTTCGTGAAGTGCCCAGTTCTGGCGGACCGCGTGTACGGCGGCCGTGATCGGTTTTCGCTTTCGGACGTGGTGCCCGGTTTGTCCGAATCCGAGAATGAAATCCTCATTCACCGCCAAGCCTTGCACGCCTTTCGGCTGCGCTTCAAGCACCCGAAGAAGGGGCTATGGCTCGAAGTCGAAGCCCCACTTCCCCCCGACATTCGCAAGGCACTCGAAGCGTTGCGAACCCATCGACCGTACCGTTAATGATCCGCGACCACGGCGGGTGGGACTAGTGCAACCGGCTTGTCACCACCGCCCCGGATCAGCGCCACGGCGGCAATGAGCAGCAGCGCTGCCACAGCAGTTCGCCAATTGGGGGCTTCGCCGAAGTACACCCATGCGAACACAACGAAAACGCTGAGCGTAATCACTTCTTGAATGATCTTGAGTTGCGTGGCGGTGAATTGCGTGTAACCAAAGCGATTCGCCGGAACTTGCAACGCATACTCCGGTAGAGCAATAATCCAACTGATGAGGATCATTTGCCACAGCGCACGGTCCGGGTATTTGAGGTGGCCGTACCAAGCCATCGTCATGAAAGTGTTGGACGCGATGAGTAACAGAATCGTGTACATGCGGATCACCTTCAACAGTGTGAACACAGAAACCCACGGGTAGTCCCGTGGGTTTCTGGAGAGCAATGCCAATGCCAACAGTTCAGATTACATCTTCGGCGGAGCGCTCGGCGTTAAGGGTGCAGGTACGCCAGTTGGTGCCGGTGTCGTGGCGGCTGCTGGTGTCGGTGTCATGACGATTTGCGACTTCGGCTTCATTTGGCCGACGACGGCTTGGCGAAGTTGCATCGCGTAGACGGCACGGACGTCTTCCTTCACTTCGTCGAACTTGCGCGGCTTGCCGGGGCTTTTGGCAATCACCATGATGAGGTGTTGGCCGAATTCCGTTTCGACAACGTCGCTCATTTGGAACAGGTTCAGCTTGAACGCGGCTTCGGCGAACGGCTCGACCATCGCCCCGACGCGGGGGAAGAACTGCAAGTCGCCGCCGTTGGATTTCGAGGGACACGTCGAGTGATTCTTCGCCATCTCCGCGAAGACTTCATCGGCACGTTTGGTGCGGGCCGTTTCCTTGGCCAGCGGATCCGCAGCTGCAACGGCAGCAGTTTTGTCACCCTCGGCGGCGATCATGGCCTTGATGTCGGTGAGCTTTTTCTTGGCTTCGGCGATCTTGGCCGGCTCGGTTCCGGGCGTCAGCAAGATGTGCCGGGCGCGAACCAACGAGCCGTCGAACAGGTCGGGGCGCTTGTCGAAGAAGCCTTGCAGGGCCTGATCGGTGCCTTGTTGCTTGAGGAACTTGTCCCACTTCATTTGGGCGGACACTTCAACGCGAAACTCGGCTTCGGTCAGCATCATGGATTGAAGTTCAGTCGTGTAGTCCTTGTTCGCCTTCTTCAACTCGGCTTTGAGTTCTTCGAGAAGCTTATCGACTTCCGCCGGCGTGATTTCGATTTTGAGGGCGACCAGATATTGATCGATCAGCATGTTCTCAATCAAATGGTTGAGAATTTCTTTGCGGGCAATCGCGTGTTCTTCTAGCGGGAACTGCCGCAACGCCCGCCACACGGCGACCTCGGGAATTTGTTGGCTATTCACCGTTGCAGCCACGCCGGTGGGCCGCTCGACGGGTTTGGCAAGCGGCGCGGGAACCGGCACTAACGGCGCCGGTGCGGGTACAACTGGCGCAGGTGTACCAACCACCGGCGCAGGTGATGCCGGAGGCGGTGCGACGGGGGCTTGGGCGAAGACTTGTGACGCCACTGCGGTGCTAAGAATAACGGCCGCGGCACGACGAGCTAACGAACGCATAGGGTCCTTCCTCCGGAACGGATCTCGCCGGGTCCATCCATCCCCCCGGCCACTTTCGCAGGCAACCATATCAAGCCCCCCAACCTGCGCCGAGACCAATTTCGCGGTTCTCATGTTTGGCGATTCGCTGCGGGCGACCAGCAGTTACGTTTGGATCGAATCGAACAGCACGATCGAGAAGGGGCCGAAGATGAGCACGGGGAGCCAGGCGGCGAAGGGTGGGTTGATGAAATCGTTTTCGCCGAGAAACTTACAGCCGTACACCGCCGCGTAGAACACGGCGCACAACACCAGACATAGCCCGACGTTGATGAACACATTCTTGTTCTGATCGCGCAGAATAACGCCCAAACCCAACAACACCAACATGATGCCGATCAACGGTCGCGTCAGGCGCATGTGGAAGGCCACGGCCACGGCGGGTTGGCGACGGGTATCGGGTTTGGCGAGGAGTTCGCGGATTCTGGGCGTCGAGGCGTACAGGAACCAGTTGCCACCGCGGGTGATTGAGTCGAAGTCGATTTCGCGGGTTCGGAGGAAATAGACGCCGGTACTGATTCGTTCCAGGTACGACGGCAACGGTCCTTCAATGACATCGGTGGTTTGATGCAACCGCCAACCGCCGGTTAATGGTCCGGGGCCGGGTGGCACGTAGAAAGCTTCGCGGGCCGTCACGTGGGCCATTCCGGTTGGCCCGTTTTCGGGAAACGTGACCCGCATTCCGGCGACTTTCTGATCTTTGCGGAAGGCGGCATCGCCTTCGATATGAATGCCTTGCGAATCGAACGCGCCCTGAATCTGCATCGGCTTTTCGTAGGCGGGGTCGTCGCGGGGCTTCTGCAATTCTTCGGCAACGGACGGCATGAAGTATTCTTGGTTCAACGGCCCCAACGAAAGTGTCAGCAGGCACCCGAACAAGATCGGGCGGATCACCCGACTGGTCGAAACGCCCGCCGAGAGTTGCGGCAAGAACTCGTTGCTCCGCTGAATCCACGCGACGGTAAACATCGCCCCAATCAACGAGATGGCTTCACTGAGTTGGTTAAAGATCTTGGAGATGTGCGCGCTGTAGTATTGACGGATGTGTCGGGCATTTTCGCCGAGCGTCCCTTTACTAAAATCATCCAAGTTCGTGAACAGATCGACAATGATATACAAGCTCAACAGGCTGCTCAGCACAATCAAGTAGGAGCGGAGATAATTGAAGAAAAACATCCGGTCGAGGGTCGTCATCATTTCTTGTCCCCCGGCTTCGGAGTGGGTTGGAAATTGCCGATGTAAACGCGGACGTAATCATTCGCTTCGGTCGCGCCGTAGGTGCCAAACCCGTTGCCCCGGAGTTCGCGCACGACATCGTCTTTGGAGCGGCCTTCAAACTCCATTCGATAAATACCTGTCAAGAACCCGGTGCGATGCAACCCGGCTTTACAATGGATCAAGACGGGAAAGTTGCTTTCATCGCTCATAATTTTAATAAACTCATCCAACACTTTTGGCCGGCTGCCGGTATCTTCTGGTGCGACATCCAATACCCCGCCATCCAGTGATATGTATTTCACTCCCGCAGCGCGGCAGAGTTCGCTTTCCAATATCGACGGTGTCCCCCGCCACGCTTCGGGGATCAACGGGTCGCGGGCTTCTTCTTGCAAGTTGATGACGCACTTGATGCCGAAGCGTTGAAACGCATCCTTAAAGCCGTTGGCGGTGAGTTGACCGCTACGGTAAAACTTGCCTTCGGTCACGACCCGAAGTCGGCGCGCGTGGTTGTACGTGGCGCGGTAGTACGAATACGTGACGCCACAGACCGACGACACAATGGCCAGACTGAGCAGCCATCGCGCGATCAGCCCGGCGTTCAGCGCGCGAGCTTCGAGGTACCATCGCCGCATTCCACCCACCTCACTTCCACCTGACTGGGGCAAGCGATTTCGCTATTCGTGGATTAACAGCCTCAACGCCGTCTGTCAACGGTGCGGTACACGAAACTGCCCACACTTGGTGTGGGCAGGGGTTTGCAGCTTTCCCAAACTGCCGACACTACTTTTTCGCGTCCAAATCGACCTGGGCCGACTGCAAAATCTCACCCGTCGCGTCGTTCTGTACGAACGCGATCAGCTTCAGGCCCGTCATCGCAAGCGGTCGGTCCGCACGCGGGAACTCGCCCTCGGTCTTGGCGTAGTCCTCAAGGTACTTGCCCAGTTTCGCTTTGAGTTCGGCCACGTCGATCGTCACCGCTTGCTCGTGGGTTTTCTTAGTCAGGGGGGCGCCTTTGATCCCACCCGGCACGTCGCGCACCACGTGATGATGGTAACGAATGCCGTTGCCGCCTGCGTAGCGGATGCGGTCTTCGACCAACACGAACCGCAGTGCCACTTTTTCGCCGGGGGCTTCGAGGTCCGTCACCGTGGCTTTGGCGACATAGCCCTTGTCGTTCGGGGTCACCGTCAGTGCGAGTTTGGCGGTGGCAGGTGTTTCCAATTGTTTCTCAATCAAGCCACGGAACGCGGTGTACTTCTCCTTCGCGGCGGCAGCAGGTCCACCACCACCGGGGCCGACCTTCCCGTTCAGAAAGATCGTCGGGGCGCCGGTGATCTGCTCACCATAAAAGTTGGCCCGTTCGAGGCTGGCGGGGCTGGTCAGCGGGTCCGGCGCGGGCACGTGGAAGTGGTAGTTTAGCACGATCACATCGCTGGGCTTGAACGCTTGCAGCAACCCGTCGCACGCCAAATCGACGGCGGTGCAGGGTGGGCACTCCGCACCCGTGAACACCTCCACAAGTACGACGCGGTCACTTTTCGCTTTACGACCGGGGTACGCTTCCGGGTTGAAGCTGAGGGTGGATTTCGTGTAGTCGGCAAAGTCCTTGGCTTCGAGCTTTTGAACCAGCACCGCGTACTTTTTCGCTTCGTCGGCTTTGCCTGCTTTGGTCAGAACGCGGTTGATCGTCTCGAACACTTGCATCTGCATGGCGGCGGGTGCGTCATCGCCCATCATCCGTTCGGCGCGGCGCACTTGTGCCAACGCCACGTCGGCAAAGCCTTCCTGGTCGGCGAGCGTTGCGGCCAGTTTCAGCGTGATCGTGCTTTCCCAACGCGGCCCGTATGCCGCTGCCGTTTTGGTGATCTTGTCCGCGATCCCACGCACTTCTTCGGCGGGTATCTTCTTCGCGGTCGCTTGACCCAACACCGTAAACCCCGCATCGAATATGGCCGTGCCATCCACTTGCGTGAGCGTTTCGCGGGCCACATCCACAGCGTCATCGAGCTTCTTTAACTTCGAGGGGTACAAATCCGTGAGTTGCAACGGCCCGCCGAACTGCGAGTACGACCCGCTGATTTTCTTGCCGTCTTTCGCCAAGACGCCATCGAAGTTCAACAACTCGCGGGCACCGAAACTGACGACGAACTTCACCTTGTCACCCGCGACATCCAACTTGGAGACCATCGGTTCGCTCTTCAATTTCGCGGAACTGCCGATGTAATCCCCGACCCATTTCCCGTCGGATTCGGTGAAGGCGAACAGGAACGTAATCGTGTCCTCACCCTGGACCATGCGGAACTTCCACCGCCCACTCACGGTCGCCCCCATCGGCCCGTCCGCCGCCGGGGAATCCACACTCAGTAACAACGTCCCCACAGCCAGCGTAAACATCAAAAGTCGAAGCATCGCGGGAAATCCTCGTGCAAGGGCAACGTCAAGTTATCACTGTACGATAGCCACCCCGGAAGCGCGGGGCCACAGCGAATCCAAGCAGAGATGCGTTGGGGGTGCGGCATTTCCTGGCACACCTTCTGAAACGGGTCTTCGGCCCTGAAAGGCACGTTCACTCAGGAACCGGCGGCGGCTACTGATTGAACTCGCGGTCCGACCCGGCTCCGATGGCCGCGAAGAAGCTCGTGAGGGCGTGAGTCGCCGCGAAGAGTAGTTGCAACACGCCGAAGAAAAACGGGAGAAGTTCGAGGTTGAGGAGCGACATCCCCGCGCGGCCGAACGCAATCATCGACCAGACTGTGGCCACCATGCCGACGAGGATCGTCAGGATTCGGCCATACCTATTGCGAGTGAGGGCGCCGATTCCGGCGAGCATGTAAAGTAGAGCAAACACGAGTGACACCAGACCACACATGAGCAGCAAGCCAGACCACAGGTTACTGAATCCTTGGCCGTTGCCGGGAGTGCCAGAGAACCCCGCCACCGCTGCGAAAAGAAATGTCCCGGCGGCCAGAATTCCAACACCACACATCAACTGAAACGCACCCGTTATCAAGCTCATTACACCGGAAATGACGCGAAACAGCCCCTTGTTGGTCTGAATCCACGATGGGTCATCGTCCTGGGGGCGTGTTCGGCGACGCCGTCGGGGGCGGTCAACATCATCAAACTCATCGGAATCCGCTTCGACGCGGCGCAGGGGCCGATCGGCCCGTTTGATGGGTGTAATTGATGGTGGGGGGATGGGAATGGCCAGCGCGACTTCCGGCACCGGGGGCAGTGATGCCGGTGGTTCCAGCTCCGATTCCGGTTGGGGGATGACAAACTGTGACCCGCACGACGGACATTTTCCGGTCTTGCCCGCCTTGTCGTCCTTCACGGTGTAAATCGCCTGGCAGCCAGGGCACTCAAACCGAATCATGGCGGAATGCATACCTATTTGTTCATGAACCGCAACACAATGTTGGCAAAGAACATCAGGAACGAGAGTATAACGGAAATTGTTCCCATCACGACTGCGGGGTTTCCAACCTCCCCATCTGTTTCTTCTTTGGCCCTGTTGCCGTACTTAATCGCCAGACCGCCAATGATCCAACCCAGGCAAGGGATACACCAGACAAAGAGGCTGATAATACCAAGAACAAGTGCGGTCGAAGCCGCACTACTTGTTGCCGGTGCCGAACGCCGACGGCGTTTCTTCCGTCTAGGCCGATCCTCTTCGTCCTCGTCGTCATCCCGGCGCCGACGGCTGGGGCGCGTGTCCTCGTCGTCATCGTCATCCCGGTCGCGCCGACGGCTGCGAGGAGCTTCCTCTTCGTCGTCCCTGGGGCGGCGTGGACTTTTCGGGCGGTCGGCATCGACCATTGCGATGGCGTCGTTGTCGTCACGACGCGGTTTCGGTTGCTGCGTCGCGCCGAATCGTTTCGCCGTGTAAACGGTCTTGCAATACGGGCACTCGACATCGACGCCCACGTCGGACGCGGAGACGGAAAGCCGCGCCTGGCAACCCGGACACGGCGCAATTTCAACGTCGTCCGAAACCGGCGGCGGTGGGGGCGGCGATGAGGGTGCCGGGCCGCCTTCAGCCTCCGGGATCACGAACTGCGATTGGCACTTCGGGCACTTCCCCGTCTTGCCCGCCTTCTCATCGCCCACCGAAAACGTTGCGTTACAACCCGGACACGCAAAACGAATCATGACGGCGCGCTCCGAAACCAAGTAGCAGTATAAAAAACTAGAACCATTCTTTCTGATTCAATTGATACGTCTCGATGAACTCTTCGTCTGATTTCGTGAGGTAAATAATTCCTTCAACTAGGGCCATCACGCCGGTCACGCCGGTACAGCAGAGCAACAGGTAAATGATCCCGGCGGTGGTGTACCCGAGGTAAAACTTGTGGACGCCGAACCCGCCAAGCAACAAGGCCAGAACACCCGCCATCACCCGTTTGCTTTCGACATTGCTATGCCGGCTCTTTTTCTTTTTCTTCCTTGGTCGCTCCTCGTCGTCGTAGTCGTCATCATCCCGTGCCCGGCGGCGACTCGGGCGTTCGTCGTCGTCATCATCCCGAAGCCGCTTACTTCTCGGGCGTTCGTCGTCGTCATCATCCCGAGGGCGCTTGCTTCTCGGGGTTATGCTTTCGACGACAACCGCGTCACGCTTCTCGGCCTTGGGAAGAGGTTGCTGACCGGGGCGGACCGCCGGATAAATCGTCTGGCAATGCGGGCATTCGACATCAACACCCAAGTCCGAAACCGCCACGGACAACCGCGCCTGACACCCCGGACAGGGGGCAATTTCCACCGGGGCGTTGGCATCCACGCTCGGGGTCGGAAGCGGCGGCGGTG
>JANLRE010000167.1:0-1515 GCA_031368205.1 Fimbriiglobus sp.
GTTTACGGCGTGGCGGTTGGAACGTCTCGAATTGATTTGCTCCAAACTTACAGGTTCGCAGCCACCATTGGCCGTACTCATCGTCCCAAGTTACACTTGGATCATTACACGTTGCCCCGAAGAACGGAATGCCGGTTTCAGGCGTATCCGTTGTGGCCCACATATTGATCCCACCTTGCTGAGCACCGTTAGAACCTGTAATTCCCCAATCCTTGTAAACCATCGTGCCTTGGCCGGTGACAGCTTGCTTTTCAATCACAAACATCGTGTTGGAAAGACCATCGGTGATCGACGAAATCTTAGCAGTGCCCGCACCCATGTGCGCCCAGTTCACTTTCCACGCTTCCCAACCGACTGCTGCAGTTCCGAAAACTCGGCAGTTCGGTGCATAGCTGACGAGAGCCATCTTGAACGGGATGCCGTTGGGATGAGTCGTGTAGGGCCATGACCAATTGACTTCTTTGTAAGGACTGGCATCAAGCGGCGCGGTGTAGACCTTCGGTAACTCCGTGCCAACAAGTTTCGTCCTGTCGCTCCGACGATTCCCCATCAGGTACCACTGATAGCCGGCAAGATCCTTGTACAGGTTGTCCTGCTCAACGTAGGGCAGCAAACAGTAGAAGAACGAGGTCTTGTCACTGCCTGCCGTTGCTTGGCTGTAAGGCACATACGGGCCGTTGTACTTGGCCGAGGTTGGCTCGTTGAACGTGGACCACTGGTTGACACAGATTGGTGGGAATGCGCCCATAGCGTCGTGAGCGCTGTGGATAGCAATACCGATCTGCTTCAGGTTGTTCTGCGATTGGCTACGAGCAGCCGCTTCCCGAACCTTTTGCACGGCGGGCAACAGAAGCCCAATCAGGATGGCGATGATCGCAATCACCACCAGAAGTTCGATCAGCGTAAACGCGGATCGACGCATCGGGAGAGACCGACGCATGGAAGACCTCCAAGAGAGGGGACATAAGTATGGAAAACTGTGGGGGAAAATCCCGCAGGCCATAGCCGCTGATAACGAGAACGGGCGAAAACAAAACTGACTTCAAACAGTTATTCGCAACTCGTGCGAACAACTGCGAGAAGTTCGCAAGCTGAGTATTTATACTCTATCGACATGAAAACTTCTTCGACAAGACCACTTGGCTAAAATAGTCAACCAAATGGGGTTTTGTTCGGAAAATCGACTGAAATGACTGTGGAATTT
Source organism: Fimbriiglobus sp. (assembly GCA_031368205.1). Taxonomy (GTDB): domain Bacteria; phylum Planctomycetota; class Planctomycetia; order Gemmatales; family Gemmataceae; genus Fimbriiglobus. Next base: position 1,205 of record JANLRE010000167.1, read on the forward strand.
TATGTGAAGTAATAGTAAAGGAAGCTTAGAATTGTAATCTTATCATGTTTCTACACTTGCGATTCGGAGAACGACAAAAAGTCACTTTATCTTGCGGCACTCGGCATAAATCATTCTGTTCAGCGAGTGACACAGCATCGCAGAGTCAATTCCGCAAACTGCCCGCCGTGCCACAAAACTCCAACCCGTCGAAGCATTGCGGGGGATGTGACACCGCTTCGGACACTTGGTTATTGCTCATCCTCGTCGGCGTCGCTATCGGGGCCGGTATCGGGGTGGGTTTTCATCACTTCGGCTAGCAATATCGTGGC
>JANLRE010000177.1:0-2807 GCA_031368205.1 Fimbriiglobus sp.
GGACCGACCGGCAGCGGCAAAACGACGCTGTTGGAAGCGATCGCGGGGCTACGTCCCATTGCCGATGGCGTGGTGAAACTACGCGGCCAGGACGTGACCGGCTTCACGCCCGCAGCCCGCAATCTCGGGTATGTCCCCCAAGATGCGGCAGTGTTTCGCACGATGACCGTGCGCGACAACATTGCGTTCGGCCTCGCCATTCGTGGCACATCCAATGTCGTGATCCAAGACCGAGTCCCGGAACTCGCCAAGTGGCTTGGATTGTTAACGATTCTGGATCGAAAGGCGATTCGCCTCAGCGGTGGTGAAGCGCAACGGGTCGCCTTGGGTCGGGCGTTGGCGTTTCGTCCGGATGTGTTGCTACTCGACGAGCCACTCAACGCGGTCGATTCGGCGACCCACGATGAACTGATCGAGCGGCTACGGGAATTGCGAAAACGCGAAGCAATCACCGCCATCCACGTCACGCACAGCCAACCCGAAGCCGACCAACTCGGTGATATCGTGCTTCGGATCGGTTGATACGGCCGGTTCTTGGATGTCGTGGTCGGTCAGACTTTTAGTCTGATTTACAGGATTTAGCAGGATTACCAACAGAGAAGATCCGATTTAAATCCTGTTAATCCTGTCTAAAGTCAAGTGTCGGGTACGACCTGCAAATTAGCCGCACATTTGATTCCGCACAAAACCCCACTAGCCGACGTTGGCGGGGCTGCTACTATTACTGTTCGCTTTGTAAATAGGTTCGGAGTCGATCATGTACGCGATTTTTGAAGACGGTTCCCGGCAATATCGGGCTGAAGAAGGCGCAATGGTCATTATCGACCACCGCGAAATCGAAGTGGGAGCCACGATCGAACTGAACCATATCTTGCTGATCGAGAAAGATGGTTCCGCCCAAATTGGACTGCCGCACATTGCTGGTGCCAAGATCATTGCCGAAGTCGTGGACTTTCCGCGTGTCAAAACGATGACCCAAAAATTCCGCCGTCGTAAAGCCTCGAAGCGATTGCGTGGTCACACCCAACCACACGTCCGCGTGAAGATCAAGCAAATCGTCGGGTAATTGCTTTTACTACGAATGCTTCCCACCCCTCCCTTGCTTATCTTCTCTCCCCCCGTTTGCGGGGGGACTGAGGGGGGTTGAAGTCTGGACCCCACCCCAACCCTCCCCGCACGCGGAGAGGGAGCCAGATTCTCTGCCGCAGTCAACTTCGGGTTGAAACTGCGGCCAGTTTATTTTCAACTAGGTGCTGCACACGGTTTTTCCACGGGCAAGGAGGCTCGGGTATGACGCAGCGTCGTGAATTATTCAGCATCGGCTTTGTTGCACTGACGGTCCTCGGGGGCACGGTCGCCCTGGGCTTGGGGCAAACCCCTCCCCCGCGTCGGCTACCGCCGTCGATCACGGGTGTCCCCACCGCACCGGCTCCCATACCGACGGTTAGCCCGGTGGTCGGGAATCAACTTCAATCCACGCCACAAGCTCCCATCTCGCGGTTTCTGAACGACCTTCGCGCGTTCCCGCCGGAAACCGAACAAGCCGTTTACTCCATGCGGTCCGGCGCGGATTGGCTCTGGCGGATGAACCAGACCAACGGGCGTTTTCTGCCCGGCTTAAACCCGTCCATTCGGCAATGGCTGGAATCCGATCACGATCTTCGCCAGGCGTTCGGGACACTTGCCTTAGCAGAAGCCGCAAAATTTACGGGTGATGAGCGATTCGCCGCACGGGCGAACGGTTCGATACTATCGCTGCTTGCTCTCACAAAGTTCGATGCCGCTGATGCAACGTGCCGGGTTCCGGTAACGACTTCGGACCGTTGCAACCGGGTCGGGTTTGCGGCAGTTCTGGCGCTGGCGATTGATAGCTTGCCGAACCCCGATGGGAAACAACTCGCCGATGCCGAGGCACTGTGCAACTTCTTAGCCAAGCAGTGCCGTGCCGATGGCGCGATCAACTGTACAGACGAAGGGCAAAAAGCGGACGTAGATGGGGCGATGATCTGTCCGGGGCTTGCCTTGCAGGCGCTTTCGATGAGCCAGCGGTTGAAGCCGGATGCGGCCAAGCGGGATCGAATTGCCAAAGCCGTAACGTACTATCGTGGCGTGATGAAGACGCACCCGCAGCCCATGCTGGTCGCAACATTGCTGCCCGCGTTCGTCGATTTTTGCCTGCAAAACAACAAGGATGCGGCCACCGCGACGGCCGTGTTCGAGATGGCAGATTGGTTGGCGACGTGCCAATATCCCCGCATGGATTCCCGGACGCCGCAGTGGATTGGAGGCTTCAAAAACAATTCCACTGCCACGAACGAACCGGGGTTCGAGTCCGCGTTGTGTGTCAACGCGATGTGCCATGCCGCCAAGCTTACGCGACAGGTGCCGGACTTGGCCCGGTTCCACAAGTACCGCATCGTGGCCGTCGAGGGATTGAATTTCCTGCGGACGTTGCAGTTCACCGACGAAAGTGCCAACCACTTCGAGAAAACCTTCCGCACCAACTTCCTGAACGGCGGAACGCGGTTGGCACCGAGTGACGGCACCATTCGCATTGATGCCACCTCCCAACTGGTTCTAGCCCACCTCGCGTTCCTGCAAAGTGGCGCCGAAAATCGCGTGGAATAAGCCAAGAAAGGTGATTTTCTTATGTTTTCGGCCCTGAAAGGGACGTGCTGTCAGCCCAGGGCCATGCCCTGGGGACCGGGCAACGATCTGGTTTTCGGACCTGTCTCGACCGTTCCATCCCGACGATGGCCACACGCATCGCCGTCCCTTCCCTCGTTCCCAGGGCATGGCCCTGGGCT
>JANLRE010000195.1:0-2685 GCA_031368205.1 Fimbriiglobus sp.
GCATCCCGGTAGGGATGCCAGCGATTAGCCTGGGGTTGAGCGCAGCGACACCCCAGGTATCTTACGGTTTCACTTTGTACGACGCGACTTTGACGGGGACGACTTGATTTGCCAATCGGCAGACTTCGAGCAGGCGGATGAAGGAGTACGTGAGGTCGATTTCCCACCAGCGGTGGCCGTGGGCGGCGGCGCTGGGGGCGGCGTGGTGGTTGTTGTGCCAGCCTTCGCCGTTGGTCAGCAGTGCGACGAGCCAGTTGTTGCGGCTCATGTCGTTGGTCTCGTAATTCCGGTAACCCCAGCGGTGCGACGCGGAGTTGACCAGCCAAGTGATGTGCCACACGTACACGGTCCGGACTACGATGCCCCAAACGAACGCTTGCACGGTGACCTGTACAGCCTGTTCAAATTCGCCCGTGATCGCCCACCCCAGTCCGAACGCTAACACGAGAATGGCGACGAGATGCGCGATGTAGACCTTGGCCCAGCGGTTGCGTTTGTGCAGCCACTTTTGGAACGGGTCGCTAATCAGGTCCATGATGTAGCGTTCGGGTCCGCCCGACTTACCGCGTGGTGCATCGGCAGTGTAGACCCAGCCGACGTGGCCCCAGTAAAAATCGGGCACGGGGCTATGCGGGTCGCCTTCGTCGTCGCTGTGTTGGTGGTGCATCCGATGCACCGCAACCCACTTCAACGGCGGCCCTTCGAGGCTACAAATCCCACAGACAACGAAGGTCTTTTCGAGCCAACGGGGGACCGTCACGGACCGATGGGTCAATAAGCGGTGGTAGCCCAGGTTAATGCCGATCGACCCGAAAATGACGTTGCCAATCAGCACAATCGGAATGCCCCACCACGTGAAGCAGTAGGGGATTGCCGCCAATAAGCACAGCGCGTGAAAGCCGACGAGCACTGCCACTTTGAAGCGTGCGACTGGGGGTTTCGTCGGAGAAGTTACTGGCGGTAAGGTTTTCAAATTGTAGGCGACTTTCCAGGACTACGATGAAATCGGACCCATTCTCATCAGGAACCGCTTCCCGAATCAATAGGACTTCGACTTCTGACGCTGCATTTCTTGAGTCGGAAGTTTCAAGTTCCAAGCCAAGCCCAACATAGCCAGTGTGCGGATCATCCAATAGCTGACATCAATTTGCCACCAACGAAGGCCGTGTCGTGCGGAAGTCGGGAAGGCGTGGTGGTTATTATGCCAGCCTTCACCCAGCGCTAAAATACCAAACGTCACGTTGTTCTTGCTGTGGTCATTACTACGAAAGGGCTGCAATCCCCAGATGTGGCACGCGGAGTTCACACTCCAGGTCACGTGGTGGACCAAGAAAATCCGCACCAACCCGCCCCAAATCAGACCCGTGACGACGCCCATCCAGCTACCCGAAATCAACCCGCCGAGTATTGCCGGAATTACGAACCCGATCACCACCCAAAGGGGGAACAACATGCTCACGGTCCGGATCGCCCGGCTGGAACTCAGGTCTTTGACGTAGTGTTCGAGGTTCATCGGGTCCGCTTTGAAGGCCCAGCCGACGTGCGCGTGCCAAAACCCGGTCAGAAATCCGATCACGCCACTCCCGGACGTGTTGGGCGAGTGAACGTCGTCGTGCGTGTCACTGTGCTGGTGGTGGCGGCGGTGCAAGGCGACCCACTTGAGCAGGTTCCCTTGCAGTGCCATCGAGCCGAGCACGCCGAAGATAAATTTCATCCACGTCGAGGTTTCAAACGAGCGGTGGACGAAGAGCCGGTGAAAGCCGACCGTAATCCCCGACAACGTGAATAAGTACATCCCCAGCATCATCAGCAGATCCGACCAATAAAACCCCCAACCCCAAAGCATAACGCCGGCAGTCACCACCCCGGTGAACGGAACGACAATTCCTAAAAACGTTGCGATCCGGCCAGCTAACGAGAGCTGCCTGACGGGTTCGTTGGTCGTTTCGGTTTGTGTGTGCGGGGCGGTCAAAGCGTCGGTCATTACGAGGAATCCTTATCTGCTTTCCGGGGTTCAGTTTACGTTAAATGAGACCGCGAGTAGTTGGTATGTTTCGAGGCACAGGCCGGCACTCCCAGCCGATGGCAATCGGGGTTCAAAGGCGAGAGTCGAGCGGGCGAGCAAGTTCAAAGGGAAACATCTTTCCAGAGTACAACAGTTGAGGTGCGAGCCGCCAGTGCAACTATTGCGAGTCCAAGCACAGTTACCGCTAGTATAAGACGGTCCGCCTAGAATTTCTCGTAGAAGCGGTCGAGTTCTCGGAAAAATTCTGCAAACTCGGATCGTGCTTGCCGTCTCCGACCGCATAAATACAATCTCTTATCTGAGAACTTTAACCTCGAATCGGGATTCGGTTTCATGAAAAAGGGCATCCACCCGGCCTACCGTTCCGTTGTTTTCCTTGACGCGGCCGCTAACTTTTCCTTCGTCAGTAGCTCCACGGTTAAAACAACCGACACGATCAAGTGGACCGACGGCAACGAATACCCGTTGTACCGCGTCGAAATCTCTAGCGCCAGCCACCCGTTCTTCACCGGCAAGATGTCGTTCATCGACACCACCGGGCGGGTGGAAAAGTTCCAGAAGAAGTTCCAGCGGGCCGCCGCCAAGAGCTAGCGACGCACACGCGCACCAGGGGTCGGCGGCGGGGGCACACCCGCGGCCGGCCCCTGAGCCGTTTCTGT
>JANLRE010000222.1:0-4179 GCA_031368205.1 Fimbriiglobus sp.
CAGCCGAACTCGCCACCGGCGAGTTCGTCGTGCTTTTGGATAACGACGATCAACTCGCTCCGCAAGCACTGTTCCGTTACGCCGAGTTGCTGCAATCCCACCCGGATGCGGACGTGATCTACTCGGACGAGGACAAGATCACTGCATCGGGGCACCGCTACGATCCGCAATTCAAGCCCGATTGGTCGCCGGAATTGTTGTTCAGTTACAACTACATGAATCACCTGACCTGTATCCGCCGAACAGTGTTCGACAAAGCCGGACGGTTCCGGATTGGCTACGAGGGGGCGCAAGATCTCGACTTACTGTTGCGAGTTACCGAGCTGACCGACCGCATCCACCACGTGCCGGAAACCCTTTACCATTGGCGGGCACTCGAAACCTCCACAGCCTCCGCCGCAGGTGTCAAAGACTATGTGCATACCTCAGCCAAGAAGGCTGTCGCGGATGCACTCACCCGACGCAAAATTACCGCAACGCTCGTCGTGCCGAAGTTCGCCCAAGAACTGAATCTGCCCGCACTCGCACTCGACGGCAGCGATGACGGGCTATCCGTGGCGATTATCATTCGCGGTACTTCTGCACAAGCTTCGTTAACCGTGCGGGCCATCAAAAACACGACTGCTTACCGCAACTTCACGACGTACCTCGTCCTGGATTCCGCAACCCCCGCCGATGCGTTGAACCGCCTAGCCGCGAGCCGTTCGGAAGAGTGGTTGTTGTTCTTGGAAGCTGGAATCGAACCGACCGATTCGCGGTGGTTGTCGCGGCTAGTTGCTTACGGCGTCATACCCGGTGTTGGGGCAACTGGCGGTTTGATTCGGGATCGGGACGGACGAATCGTGTCGGCAGGAACGGTGCTGGAAAAGCATCCCACGGATGCTTTTCACGGCGTGCGAACCGAGCCAGTTTCCTACTACTTCCTCGCCGAAGTCGCCCGCAACGTCTCCGCAGTGGGGCGCGGTTGTCTGCTCACTCGCCGTAGTCTGTTCGATCGACTCGGCGGCTTCGACGCGGAGCGGTTCGGTCAAACGTTGTTTGATGTCGATTACTGTCTCCGGCTTGCGGGCCAGGGGCTACGGTCCGTGCATGTCGGGGGTGCAGAATTGCAATGGTCGGAACCGATGACGGGTCGCCACGATGCACCCACGGAACGCCAACACTTCCGAACGGCATACGGGCAGTCGGGTGACCCCTACTCCAACGTGAATTTTTCGCATTCGACATCGTTCACTCCGAGTGCCGAGCCGCCACCTCGGCCCGCATCAAATCTCGCAACAGGCCCGGTTCGGGTGCTGTTCGCCACGCACAACTTGTCGGGGTTTGAAGGCGCACCGAAAGTGCTACGCGATGTCGCACTTGGCTTAACAGCGCGGGGAACGATCTGCGCGAGTTTGTACGCCCCGACTACGGGGAAAGCGGCGAGCGTGTTTGAATCGGCTAGTATCCCGGTCTTCGCCGAACACACGCCATTTGCTCAACGATTCATTGATGGCCAATGGACACCACACGAGTACGCAACGGCTCAACGGCACTTCACCACGGCGTTGAAACAGACCAAGCCGCAAGTTGTCGTGGCGAACACACTCGGCCTGTTTCCGATCATCGAAGCCGCGACCCGGCTTGGCATCCCCGCCCAACTGGTCATGCACGAAAGCTACTCCGAAACTTTGTTTCATGCCGCGTTCAGCCCCTACGGTCGGTGGCGTTGCGAACGGGCGTTTCAGTTTGCGGATCGGATGATTTTCGTGTCGAAGGCGTGTGCCGATCTGTATGAGCGGCTGAACTCGCGCAAAAACTTCACGGTCATCCACAACGCATTGGACCCGAAACCCTTCGATGAATTTCAGAGCAGATTGAGCAAAGCCGACGCACGCCAACAATTACCCGAATCGCTAGCCAGTCGGGTGCGTTTTGTCACGGTGGGCACGGTATGTGAACGCAAAGCGCAACACATCCTCGTGGAAGCCACCGCGATTGTGGCGAAGTCCCGTCGAGATTTCGTTTGCTATCTCGTCGGCGCCCGTGAAGGCTTGCCGTACCTGTCGTATGTCCAAAACCTCATCCGCGCTCGAGGGGTAGAAGATGTCGTGAAAATTGTGCCCGAGACCGACCAAGTTTGGACTTACTTGCGGGCTGCGGATGTGTTCGTCTGCACGTCGTATGTTGAAGCGTTTAGCCTGTCCGTGCTGGAAGCGGAGGCGTTCGGGTTGCCAATCGTCTCGACGCCTTGTGGCGGTCTGGATGAGCAGGTGGTGTGGGGTCAGAATGCGTTGCGGTTTGAATTTGGCAACGCCGAAGAACTCGCCCGGCACATGCAGTCGCTCATCCAAACCCCGCAACTCCGTGCGGAAATGGGGCGGCAAAGTCGTGTGGCCTTCGAGTTGAGTCAGTCCCCAGGCGAGATGCTCAATCAGTACGAACGCGCAATCCTGACAGCCGCCGCTACGTCTCGCCCAAGCCAAGTTGCATAATCTCTCTTTCTTGCCATCGGTGATTCGTGACGAAACAAATTCTGAGAATGCTTGATATGCGGAACCCGGTCGAGTTGGCGTTGTGGTTTGCACGTGGGTTGCGACGGCGATTACTGGACTGGTGGCGCGGCGAAACGGACGAAACGCTTTTCGACATTCACGACCTTCGCAGGCTCAACGAAAACCTCGTGTCGCTTGGGGTTGCACCGCTACACAATCCGCTAGCACAGGCGGCCACCGATGAAGCCGGTGCCATTCGGTACATCCTCGCCACGCTTGCGAGTAGTCCCAAACTGCGTGCCCGTTTTCCGGACGCCTTAACTCAACGGGACAACTTCCGCGAATGGTTGCTTCAACAGCATGGCCTCTCTGAAACGGCCCGCACCAACATTCGGGCTGCGTTCGCGGGGTATCGCGGGGAGCGAATCAAACGCATTCACGAACTGCGTGAAGACCTCCGCGAGATCCACTACCCACTTGCCATCACCCCACACCCCGACCGGGTCGGGTACCTGCAATGGCTTGTCGTGCATGGCACAGAAACCTACGGCGTGACGATCGAAGAGATTCTTTGGGCACTGTACGAATTGGATGAACTGCCCGATCGCGGGCTGGTGATGACTTACCTGTCGAACCCATCGTGGCAAGCAGCGGTTCCACACGGGTTGACCGTCTTCGGCTGGTCGGCGTTGAAGCAGTTTTTGCGCGATCAGCACGGCGCCTCGGGTCGCTGGTTTGACCAAGCCCGCTTGCCGCAACAGTATCGGGCTTGGGATGAACTTGTTTTGTATCGCCGGGTTCGCCACGATTGGCAACAGCCGTTTCCAGTAGCTGCCGCGCAAGCGTGTGACGCTGATCAAGTCCTGGCTTGGCTGAGTGCCGAAGCGAACCTCCCGCCACTGTCGCAAAAGTGGCGGGACGAACTCCGTGCTGATGTCGAATCCGGTTTGCCAAACACTCCGGGTGCGAACATCATGGGCCACTTCCGGTATCCGTCTGGGTTGCAGGAGGCTGCGATCGGCGTAGACCGCGCGTTGAAAACAATCGGGGGACGAACCACGCTGCGCGATTTGCCGGTCCTGTATGAATACAACCGGCAAGAGTTGGAGGCGTACCGCGGCGTGGAATTGTTCGACCATACCATTTACATTGCAGCGGTGAATAGCTTCCCAAATCTTTGGCTCAAGCGTGCCGGTTCGCACTGGCGGAAAGGGGTTCGGCGGATCGCCATTTGGTACTGGGAACTGGAAGAACTGCCGCAAGACTGGGTTGCGGAACTCGGTTGGCCGGACGAAGTCTGGGCACCGACTCGATTCATCGCGGAGACGTTTCGGAAATACGTGACGGTCCCGGTCATCCCAATGCTGCCCGGCGTTGAGCTACCAACTTTTACAACCAAACCACGCTCCTACTTCAAACTCCCCGACGATCGGTTCCTGTTTTTAGTCACGTTCGACATGGGCAGCGTGATGCTGCGCAAAAACCCGTTGGCCGTGATCGCGGCTTTTCAACAGGCGTTTCGCAACGGTGAACCAGTTCATTTGGTGATTAAGGTTTCACGCGGCGAGAGCCGCCCGGAGGACTTTGCGAAGTTGCAACTCGCCACGACTCACCCCAACATCACACTGATTAACCAAGTGCTTTCCCGCGATGACACGCTGGCGTTGCTGGAATTGGCGGATGCGTATGTCTCGCTGCACCGCTC
>JANLRE010000225.1:0-3648 GCA_031368205.1 Fimbriiglobus sp.
CGTCGTCGCCGATGGCCGCCAATTGGAAGCCGCCGGACCGATGACGTTCACGGTGGTTTCGAGCAACCCGGTTCAAGGTGGCTTCAAAGTCGATTTCGCCACCGTCGCAGGCACCGCGACGAAAAACGTGGACTACACTCATGCTACGGGCACGCTGACATTCGTAGGCACCGCGAACGAGTCGCAATCCTTCCTTGTCACGATCATTGACGACAACTTGGTTGAACTCGACGAAACCTTCACTGCGGCTCTGAGCAACGCGAAGCCGACCGACGTGACGATTCTGTCGAGTAATATTGTCACAACCAATACTGCCACGGGCACGATTGTCAACGACGACAAAGCCGTCCTCTCGATCAGCCCGGCGACCGTGACGGAAGGCGGCAAACTCGTCTTCAATTTGACGTTGTCGAACCCGGTCGATGTCCCGGTCACGGTCGAAGCTTCGACCTCCGACGTGACGACCACGGGGGCACGCTATACGCCGCTAGCGGGAAAACTGATCACCTTTCCCGCCTTGACGACCACGGCAACAGTCACCGTGTTCACGGTGGACGATCGGATTGTTCAGGGCGCGGAAAACCTCAGCGTGAATTTGGCCAAACTCGCCGCCAGCGGGCGAGCCGTTTCGGTGAACCCGACCAGCGCCGTCGGCACGATTCTCGACAACGACTTTGCGACGTTCGCCTACAGTGCCGCAGCCCAAAGCGTTTCAGAAAACAACGTGACGGTCTCGGTCAACGTGGTGTTGACGTTGGTCACCGTTGGCGTTGGTCCGGTGGCGTTAGGAAAACCGGCGGTGGTGTCGGTCGGCAACGGCGGCACGGCAACACTTGGGCCACCTGTGGCCGGTGATTACACGTTCGCCACGCCAACTGTTTTGACCTACGCCCCCGCTACCGGGGCGTCGTTCTCGCAGACGGTCTCCGTGGCGATCACGGAAGACCTGACCGACGAGGGCGACGAGACCATCGTGCTGCCACTGACACTCACGGCGGACGGCACCGGCGGACAAATCGCGCTGGCCGCACCGAGTACCCACACGATCACCATCGTCAACGACGACAACCCGGTCCGCACCTACGACGCCACGGTTTCGGGTGATTACCGCATCGTCCGCAACGGGGGCTTCGTCGATTTGTTCCTGAACGGCAATTTGATCGCCGAGGATCTGATCGGCACCACCCCGATTTTGCTGAACGGCACCAACGGCAAGGACACGTTGCAAGTCGATTTCAGCGGCGGCAACCCGATCCCCGCCGGGGGCATCACGTTCAACGGCAACGGACCCGCCACAAGTCCGGGGGATGCGATCAGCTTCACGAGCGGAACCTTCACGCAGATCACAAACACGTTCCTCAACGGCAGTGACGGCAAGATCGACTTCGCCGGGTTCGGCGTGGTGAATTACAAGGCCATCGAAGAGCCGGTGTTACTGGCGGTCACATCGGTCGCTAACCTCGACTTCGTCCTACCGGCTGGTCCGAGTAACGCGGTGTTGGAAGAAGATGCTGGTGGCGCCGGTAACAACAAAGCACAAATCCGTAGCCCCGGAACCACGTTCCTGCCAATGGTTTTCACCGCACCGACGAACCGCTTAACCATCAACCGGGGCAACGCCGCTGACACCGTGACGATTAACACGCTAGTGGATGTCACATCGAGCCTCTTCGTCGGCACCGTTGCGGCGCCGTTTGCGACCATCACGCAAGCCGGATCCGTGAACTCGACTGGCACGGTCAGTTACAACGCGCAAACCATCGCCGTGAATGCTCCATTAAATGCGGGTTTACTGGTTGAACTGGTCGCTACCACCGCCGCAACCCAAACGGCTCCGATCACGGCTCCCAACATCACGCTTGGTGCAACACTTGGAAACACCGGCAACTACACCCTGACGAACCCCGGTAACAACACTCAGCATTTGTCCGCGACAACAACCGGATTTGTGGCGTACACCGATACCGATGGACTTGATCTCGGGCCGGTCACAGTTGGTGGCACATTCACGCTCATCGCCAACGGCGCGATCACGGATAGTCTGCCAGTTGTCGTGACCGGACTCACGACGATCACAGCTGGTGCGGCAAACGACATCACGTTGAATGAAGCCGGTAACGACTTCTCCTCGATTGCGATTGTCAGCGGCAAGAACGTCACCCTGGTCGATAAAAACGCCATCGTCATTGCCGGCGCGACGGTGTCCGGCAACTTCACGGTCACCAGTTCCGGCGCGATCACGCAAACCGCAACCATCACAGTCGCGGGGACAACAACGCTCACTGCTGGTGCTACCAACGCGATTACGTTGAACACGCCAACGAACGATTTCAACACGGTCGCAATTGTCAGTGGCAACGCGGTGTCACTGGCGGATGTCAACTCGATGACACTGCTATCGGCGAATGTCGGCAGCCTAGCCGTGACCGTGGCCACCGACCTCTTGGTGACCGGCCCTGTGGTTGCGATTAACACGATTGCAGTGAACGCCGGTCAAAACATCACGGCGAATGCCGGGGCGACGTTGCAAGCGGGCGGGATGGTTGCGATTCAGTTCGGTGCCAACAACGCCGGGGCCGTCTCCGATTTACGGAACGCTGTAATCTTGGCCACGAACACGACCGTGAACGGCGGGACTGGCAACGACACCTTCCGGGTGACCGGGTATACCACACCAGTTACACTCGATGGCAAAGCGCCCACAGCCACTGCAACCGGGGACGTGTTGGAGTTCTTCGCCGAAAACAAAGCCGTCACGGCCACGCCGAATTCGTTCAACACGGCGGGTGCTGCGGTGACCTATCTCGACATCGAAACGGTGCGGTTGCTCAACCCGGCGGCGATCACGTTGAGTGGCACGAACGGCAACGACGTGCTGACCGTTCGCCGCACGCCAACCGGGCCGCTGGAATATCAGTTCACCGGCTTGGTAAAAGTTGAAGCGATCGGCGCCACGAGCTTCCGGTTCAACGGGTTGGACGGTTCGGACACGCTGATCGTCAGCTACGCAAACGGCTCGCCGGTACCGCCGGGCGGCATCGTGTTCGACGGCGGCAACGGCACGGACAATCTGTGCGTCCTTGGTGCGGGGAATGTGGCCAACTACACGACGGCGGCGGGCAGTGGAGTCGCGGGCGCTGTCAACGTGGACAGCCAACCGATCAACTTCCTGAACCTCGAAACGACTTCACAAGTTGACATCACCGGGATGGCGACCGTCAACATCGGCTTCGTCACGGCGGATGATAGCCTTGACATTACCACCGGGTTCGATGTGACGGCAGGCGGCAAAAATCCCGCGCTGATCCTGTCCGGTCCCACCACGACGAAAGTCGGGCTGTGGGCGAACACCAATGTTGTGCTGGACACGTCGAGCAAAGAGGGCAACGACACCATTACCGTGACCAAGGCCGACAACAACCACCTCAACACGAACCTGACCATCCGCACCGGCACGGGCAACGATCTGGTGGCCGTGACCGGGCCGGTTGCTGTGACCGGGGACTTGTTGATCGACACGCAATCGGCCAGCATTGCCGCCGTGACTGTGAAAGCAGGCGGCGCCATCACGGTGCAGAACGCGAAGACGTTGACCATCGGTGCGGCCACCATCACCGCAGTCGGCGGGTTCTTGCAAGGCAACAACGG
>JANLRE010000255.1:0-2127 GCA_031368205.1 Fimbriiglobus sp.
GTGCGGAGTTGGTGCGAAGCGTCGCCGGTGAAGCGCCGTTGCCGCTCGAACGATTCTTCGAGCCGTGCCAGAAGCCCGTTGAACGATTGACCGAGGGTCGAGAGTTCATCACCCATCGCTGGCACGGCCAGGCGTTCCCGCATGTCCATCGCGGACATTAGGGCCGCTTGTTCGGCCATCCGCGTCACGGGTCGGAGCGCCCGATGGCACACCCAACGCCCGCCGAACAACGCCGCCACCCAAACCCCAACTGAAACCCCAATCAGGATCAACGCCAACCGCGTGAGCGCACCGTAAACCGGCGTCAGTGATTCCGCGACGATGAAGTCGAGGTACGGGTAAAGGTGGGCTTTATCACCATGATCTTCCGGTGTTGTGGCCAGTTCTTTGGAAGGCTCGATCCGTTTCCGCAGGACTCGCGACGATGCGGAGTCACGGGAATCGTGCTTTTGTTGAACGGAGCCATCAACCCGAATTCCGTCCGGCGAGTTCACGCTCCATGCCACCGCACCGCCACCAATCACTAATCGTCGGTCCGTGACTTCCCATTCCACGTCATCCGCGTGGACTTCAACTACTGCAGAAATGATGTCGAGGGCGGAGTGCAACCGGGCATCGACTTGGGCATAAAGATCGGCACGCACGAGAACGTAAACGGACAGGGAGAACACGAGCAGCGTTAAGCCGAGTGCAGCAAGGAAGAACGTGGTCAACCGCCCTGTGAGAGTCACGCGGACGCATCCTCCTCGGACGGCGGATCACCGAAGCGGTAGCCGCGATTTCGTAACGTAAAAATCAGCCGGGGTCCGTGGGCTTCGAGCTTTCGACGCAATTCCATCACATGAACTTCAAGCGTATTCGAGAGGCCATCATACCGCTCGTCCCAAACGTGTTCGTAAATTCGCGTCCGGGAAAGCACTTCACCAGGGTGCCGCAACAGATACACAAGCAACGACTGCTCTTTCGCCGTCAGATCCAACACGAGACCTGCGCGGCGGGTCGAGTGGGTCACGAGATCAATCGAAACATCTTGATACTTGAGCTTCGTGGCGTTCCGTGTCGGTCGGCGGGCCAGGGCGCGAATGCGGGCCAGGAGTTCATCGAACGCGAACGGTTTACACAGGTAATCATCCGCCCCGCCGTCCAACCCCTGAACGCGGTCCGGGACACTGTCCCGTGCCGTCATAAACAACACCGGGACGATACCGCCGTTGCGGCGGTATCGTTTCAAAAGCGACAGGCCATCTTGACCGGGCAGCCACCAATCCAACAAGATCACGTCCCAATCCCCGCCCTGCGTCAAGGCGTGCCAGCCGGTTTCGCCGTCGGCGGCGTGTTCGACTGTGAAGCCTTCCTCACGCAAACCGCGGACTAAATAGTCCGCGATTTCCGGTTCATCTTCGATGACGAGCAAACGGTAACTCACTGTGACTCCGCGTTATCACTCATCAATATTTACTTCTTCTCGGCGGGCTTCAGCTTGCCGTCGGGGAGAACTTCGACTTCGATGTTTTTCTTGTCGCCATCGTCAACGAACACTTCGTAGTATTCGAGGGTTTCTTTGCCGTCTTTCACTTTGATGACTTCTTCGCCCTTGGTCATCACACCCTTCGGGTACTTCGCTTTCACCGTGTCCGTGACCACCTTTGGCAGGTCTTTCACAGCGAGTTCTTTTTCCATGCCGGTGATGACACCGTCGGCGGTGACGTTCACATCGTATTTGGTTTTGCCGTCAACCAAGGCCACTTCGTAGGTCGTTTTCCCGGCTTCGACTTCTTTCGCAGCCGATTTCATCTCGCCTTTCGGGAAGCGTTTCTTTACGCCTTCAGCAACAGCCTTCGGCAGCTTGTCGAGTGGGACTTTCTCTTCGTCTGCCCACACACCCGACATCATCGCCACGCTTGCGGCAACAGCCACCATCACGCACACAATTTGACGCATTCTGAATCTCCCTAACTGATCGGACCCACGTTTCGCCGTCGGTTCCACACCGATTGGCAACGTGAGATGTGATGTTAGCGAGCCGAGGTAAGGCCCGCGTGAGCCGAAGATAAATTCGAGCTTATTCTTGGTCGTCGCCACGCGGGCCAACGGGGGCGCCGAACTTGGCGTACAGCGGTGGGAGCA
>JANLRE010000292.1:0-5908 GCA_031368205.1 Fimbriiglobus sp.
TAACGATCCTTCCCCCACAACAGCGGTAACGGTGTCACCCGAACCGGCTTACTAGAGCCGACCGTGATGCGGTCGAATGCGACCGTGAACTGGGCATAAAACTCTTTCAGAACCGGGTGCTTAGCGGCATTCACTTCCCGAACAATTTCGGTGAGCTTGACAAGGTACGGCGCTAAGATGGGATCTTTTTCAGTCGGCGTTTCGGCTTCCGTAGGTGGGTTTGTTGTGTTCGGGGGGTTCGGCGATTTCGGCATTGGCGCCGGTTCGGGGTTGCTCGGGTCAACACCCGGAAGTGGTTTCATCGGCGCCGTGTCTGGACTGCTCGGATCAACGCCGGGGAGTTTTTTAAGTGGCGGTTTCGCTCCTTTCTCTTCCTCCTCTCCTGGGAGTGGTACTTTTTTGGCCGGTGGCTTCGGATTTTTTTCTTCATCCTCGCCCCCTGCACTGACAGGTAGAGTCAATGCGAAGAGCATGGCGCCAAGTGCAAATAAAAGCAGTGCAGTGATGGGGCGCCGCCAACCTAAAAACGAATGAGAGCGAAATGAGATCGCGGGGTTATGGAATGACATCGGGGAATTTACCTCTCATCGGCGGAACTCGCGTGACCTCACCGTGTTAATCTTATCGTGGGTCACGAGGTAGGCCGAGAACGACTCCGGGAGTTCTCATAAAATTTTCGCTTGAAAATGATGGCCAACCCTCATGGAATGCCTTGGTGTGCGATGAGGTGAAGGCGTGAAGGCCTTCACCAACCCATGTCCTTGCGGTATTCGCAAGATTGGGTGACGATTTCTCTCATGTATTTTGGAGTTTAGACCATGCGTAAGTTGCTTCTCGCCGTGATCGTGCTGTTCGCCAGCGTGGGTCTGACCCTCGCGGCCCAAGTTAGCCTCGTCAAGTTCGACGAAAAGACCAAAGAAGCCGTCGTGAAGACCGGCAAGAAGGGTGAAGACCAAGTCGAAAAGACCGTCAAGATCACCGACAAGACCAAGTTCAAAGACAGCGAAGATAAAGAAGTGTCTTACGAAGACGCCGTCAAGAAAATGACCGGCGAGAAAGCCGTCAAGCGCTTCGACCTCACCGAAGAAGACGGCAAAGCCACCGTGATCAAGTTCACAGCTGGCAAGAAGAAAAAAGACCCATCGTAATTCTTCTGCAAACAACGACGATCCTGCAACCCGTTCGGTACCAACCGAACGGGTTGTTGCGTTCTGCTTCAGACTTTCCGCATTTCAAGTTGCTGGTTCCCGTCTCGAAGCCATAAGATTGTCTACACACCGCAAGTTTATGAAGGTCTGGGACATGGCGCGAAAAGCATCGACGAAGTCTACGAAATCCGAAATTGTGGCGTTCAAGGTCGAGGAAGAACTGGCGAAGTTCCTCAACAACTTGCCGAACAAAAGCGACTTCATCCGCAAAGCCATTTTGGCCCAGTTCGGCATGACCTGCCCACTTTGCACCGGCACCGGTGTTGTGGCACGGGGTCTCCACGACCACTTCAAACCCGTGATTGCGGAACACAACCGCCGGCCGTGCGACAAGTGCAAGACGATGGTCGAAGTCCCACTTTCTTCTGACAACGCCGCCCCCGCCGATCGCAAACGCTTCGAGCAGTTCCTTCACGGCGGCCCGCTCTATTGCACCAAGTGCTACCCCACCGTCCCCGCCTGCGACGATTGCGGCTGGCACGTTGCGATGGAAAAAGTTGCGGAACACTTCAAGAAAGTTCACGTCCACGCGCACTGAAAGTCTGAATCAGGATTCACCCAGAAGTCGAGGTTAACTCACGGCTGGTGAACTTCTCATAGCCTGTGTGGACGTTGACTACCGTGACACAGGAGCGATTGCGGCGGGCCTCTGGTTCCGTGGCTGGACTGCGGCGTCACCGGAGTTCCAAGCCGTTGCATCATTTCCTGAAGTAGCCGAATCCGAACCCGGCGCCTTTTATCGCCGGGAACTCCCGTGTTTAATTGGTGTGTTGGCGCGGGGTCCACGAGCCGATGTCGTTATTGTCGATGGCTACGTCTGGTTGGGATTTGGGTTGGCCGGGTTAGGTGCTCATCTTCATGCGGTTATCGGTGGAGTGGTGATCGGTGTTGCCAAGACGCGGTTTGCCAGCGCGACGGATGCGGTAGCCGTGTGCCGGGGATCAAGCCAATCGCCGTTGTTCGTTTCGGCAGTCGGTATGTCTGCTGATGAGGCCGCTACGAACGTCGCAATCATGCATGGGCCGTATCGGATTCCCACACTGTTGAAGCAGGTCGATGCGCTTGCCCGAAGTCGCTGTTTCGATACTTGATCGAACGTATCACGCCGACTGTCTGGTTCCGGTGTCGGCGGCGTGGTCGGTGACGTGTTGGACGAGGCGTTGCCAGGCGTCGGTGGGGCAGGGGAAGAGGGTGGTGAGGCGCTTTAAGTCGGCGACGAGATCGCCACTGGATCGGTACGGCATGGCGCCCTCGTCCGTGTCGGCCATCGGGGTTTCGGGATCGGCTTCGAGACGGCGGACGACGGCCATCAGGGATTCGGGGAACGCTTTCGCGCGGGTCCGTCGTTTGCCCGGTGGTTGACCGAGTTGCGACCACCCGAACGCGATTTGGCCGACGGCTCGCAAGTCCGCTTCCGGGGTTGGGTCGAATGCCGCCGCGATGCCCGTGGACAGCCACATCGGTTCGCCGATGCCCAACAATTTCACTGTGCCGTTCGCGGTCATCAAGAACGTGTCGGAGGATAGCCGACCATGCGTTAAACCCTGGCGGTGGGCCGCGTCCAGACCCTTCGCGGCATCGGAAAGCAGTTTCACCCAAACACCGGGGATTGCGGCATCCGTTGGCCAATCGGGACTCGGTAAACCCGTGAGCCATTCTTGCAACACGGCGGGCCGACCGTTGATTTCCAACACTTCCAACGTGGCGGCCAAGTTCGGGTGGGCGGCGTCGTGAGCCGCACTGAACATCTGGCGGAATTCGTCCGGGCGGACGGCGTCTTCCATCTCCGCTTCGGCGAGATGGCGGAGGATCGCCACGCCCTTCGACGGGGTGTCGGCGAGGTTGGGATCAAGGACACGATACACCACTTCTCGTGGTGTGACCCGAAGTCGATCAATCACCCGCAGCCGACCGAGCACGAGCGCATCGAGTTTACCGGCTTCCATCAACGCGAGTTGATAGATCGTAATTGTGCCACTGCTCAACAACACATTGCGCAACGTCCGGCGTTGTCGGCGCGCTTCGGACCACAGGGTGTTCAGGCTTTCGGCGTCAATGAGTTCGAGCGACTGCAACATCTCGCCGAGTTGCTTGTCGCCCGGATCGACTTCGTCGATTGATGCAAACTTGGAAGCAATCGGCAACACGGTCACGCCATCGTCATTCGCCGCCGTGCGGTTGTAGGCGAGTTCTTTCAACTTGCGGCGGTACCATTCGCGCATGTCGGACAAGTGCCGTTCGACTTCGGTGCGGCGTTCGGCGACCCGTTGTTTTTCGTGCCGCAGTTCATCGGCTTGGCGGGCGAGTTGAATCGCATCGACATCAATTTGCTTTGCAACCGCGTTCACTTCGGCGTGGCGGGCTTCGAGGTGGGATTCTTTTTGAACCATCCCCTGTTTAATTTCGCCGACCTTCGATTGCCAATCGACAAGCTGTTGGCGAAACTCCGTGACGGCAAGCCGGTGTTCACTGCGGGCTTTTTCGAGAGCTTGTTCCCGGTCGTGAAGCCGTTCCGATTCGAGGCTGAGTTCCCGTCGGGCTGCTTCCAGTTCTTCACGGGTTTGACCGGCGTAGGTGTGCAGTTCACCCAGGTGATTGCGGATGCCGTCCCGCGCAACGGTCAGCTTGTCGAAGGCGTTTTTCGCCCGGTCCATCAGGTCCGGTGTTTGACTGCGGATTGTGTGAAGTTCGTTCACCGCGTTCGAGTAGAACGTCAGGAATTCCTCACGCGCGTTGGCCTCTCGTTCTAACGCAACGGTTTTGTCGCTGTCCCAACCTTTGCGCCCTTCCGCAAGTTCACGGCGTGCCCCGGCGACCGTTTTCCCGACCTCCCGAATCCGCGTGATTTGGCGTTCGAGATTTGCCTCCCGATCCGCCAGTTCTAAGACACGGCGATCGAGGTCCGCGACTTTCGCGTCAAGTTCAACGCGGTTGGCGGTGTGTGCGTTCCTCAGCTTCTCTTGCTCGCTTTGCAAGTCGGCGCGAACGGTTTCCAACTCCGCTTTTTCGTCGGCTAGCCGCTTGGTTGTCTCGTCCAAACTCTTGGAGCGGGCCGAGAGTTCTTCCGCACGGCGTCGGAGTTGTTCTTGAAACGTCTGCCGGGCGATGTCCGAATCGGTCAGCGTGAGTTGCCGTTCGGTGACGGTCGTGCGCTCGGCTTCGAGGCGTTCGTGCAACTGGGCCACTTGCTCCGCACGGGCTTGCAGCATCGCGGTTTGGCCCGCGATCTCGGTCGTGCGGGTGTCGAGTTCTTGTTCCTTTTGTTGCAGGCGAAGCTGTTCGGCGGCCAGTGCGTTTTTTTGCTGCTGAATCTCGTTCAACGTCGCTTCAAACACCGTAGACCGCTCCGCGATCAGCCGGGTTTGCTCGGCGTGACCGTCCCGCTCGGTGGCCAGATGTTCGGCATCCCGCAGTCGGTTGTCGAGTTCGCGTTGGGCGTCATCTTGGCGAATGCGATCGGCGGCGAGTTTTCTGGCTTCTTCGTGCATCTCATCTTGTTGGCGAACCAAACTCGCTTTCAGAACGACCAGCATTGCGCGTTGAGCTTCGACCTGGGCGGCATGTTCGGCGAACTTGGCGACTTGGTCATCCAGTTCGTCTTTCTGTTTCTGCAAGCTCGCCGCTTCAGCACTCACACGGCCCTGTTCGGCCTCGGCCAGTTTCAATTGCTCTTCGAGTTCAACCGTGTCCCGCATCAGTTGGTCGAAGCGTTGGACCACATCGGACGCACGAAAATCGAGTTCCCGTTGGCGCTGCTCGAATTGAACCAGTTTCGCGGCATGGTGTTCACGCTCTTGTTGAAAAGCAATCTGCTCCAGGCGAAACTTTTGTTCCCGTTCTGTCAGTGCGGCGTCGCGTTCGGTTGCCGTGGCTAGTAACGTGTGGCGAATCGGGTTCGTGTCGTCGTCAAACTGGGTTTCGCGGCGTTTCGCTGTCTCAATCTCCAGTGCTGCCAGCCGGTCACGGTGCTCCGTGACGAGTTGCCGTTCGCGCGCGTCGAGTTCGGCTCGGCGATTGGCGGCATGTTCGTCGCTGCGGCTTTGCGATAACGCGAGTTCTTGGCGACGATCTTCATATTGCTTTTGAAGGTCATCGCGGACGTGCATCAACTCGGTACGGAAGCGTTCGAGTTCGGCTTGCTTGGCGGTTAACTCCGCTTCAATTTCCGTCTTACGCTGGTACCACAGCACACGGTCCGCTTCGAGTTCGGCACGTTCCTCATCGAACGCAGTCGTATCCGGGCCATAGGTGGGTGGCGACGGCGGAGTGTTTCGCGGTGGGGTCGGATCGCGCTCCGATTGGTAAGTCCGATGACGGTTGTCCGGTGGCGGATTCGCAGGGGATTGCAGGTCGGGGTGAAGATAACCCGTGCCGAGGTGAACGGTCACATCCACGGAACCGACTGCGATCTGGTCGCCGTGGTTCAGCCGCGTTGGGGGCGTATTCGCTGTGAGGAAGTTGCCGTTCAACAACACCGGAAATGCCGTGTCAGCCCGTTGGAGGAATAGTGCATCGGGAGTGCGGGCAATCTGACAGACCAACGCCGGAACGTTCGCGCCGGGCAACCGCAAGTCACATCCGACAGCACCACCGACGGAAAATTCGGTTCCTTCAAACTCGTACCGTGTTGGGCGACCGGAGCCGATGCGCACGTCGAGACTGACCCCTGCTGCCTCCTCCGAGACGGGTAAAGTGCTATG
>JANLRE010000293.1:0-1478 GCA_031368205.1 Fimbriiglobus sp.
CGACCGAACAACAAAATCGGCTTGTCGAGCATAATGCTCGGGCCATCCGTCAGCGAAAGAAGATGAGCAGGCATAGTGGCATCAACACGGTAGAAGGGGATGTCGTTTACGAGAACTATACCCTATCCGTGCGCGTGAGGGAATTGTTTCACGGCAACTCGTAATGGAACGAACTTGACCCGGCTACTCGACTGGGATACTGTAAGTTGGATGTGTAGTTGACAGAGTGTATTCATGGCAGCCCGATTTACAATTTCCGTGTCGCGGTCGGTCGGCATAGCCGTTGGGCTTGCCGTCGTGGTCGCGTTGTTTGCGGGACGTGCGACGGCAGGGTGTGGCGACTACGTCATTGTCACGAACAACGGGCCAGGGATCGCGCAACACTCCGAGGGTCACCTCCCAAATTTGCCTAGCACTCCCCCCAACATCCCGTGTCACGGGCCGAACTGTTCAAGCCAGCCCACGCCACCAATTCTGCCGATTTCGGCACAGCTCTCCCCGACCGGGGAATGGCACCAGTGGGCACATCAGCTCCTAAGCACCACGCAAGAAGCAGACCAAACTGGCATCGGCCATTCGATGGTATCCACGTCATCGCCTATTACCCCGCCCCGCACGCTCTTTCGGCCACCTCGCGGACTTTAAGCCACCACGACACGGACTGGTTGAATCAACTACCCTACCAGGATGAGCGGTCGTGCGCTTTTGCCGGACCCGTTCGATTCCGTGATAGGATTGAGCAATCCTGGCAGGGGTCACTCCGACCGCCTGGATTCATTTGTGCGGCCCACCAATCTCAATCCTGGCTGGGTCAGTCCCGACTGTCGTTATCTCATTCTGTGTTCATTGCTTACTCTCATTCCCGAGGAAATTATGTCTCAACGTCATCGCGCTTTCACGCTCGTCGAGCTATTGGTGGTGATCGCCATCATCGCCATTCTGATCGGGCTATTGCTACCGGCTGTACAAAAAGTCCGCGAAGCGGCCGCCCGTGCCAAGTGTATGAACAACTTAAAACAGATGGGGTTGGCGCTGCACAACTACCACGACGCCAATCAGGCCTTCCCCGCCGGCAAAGGCCCGTCGTTCGCAGGTGCCCCGGTCTACGCCCGGTGGTCGATTCATAGCCAGCTTTTGCCGTACATCGAACAGAACAACTTGTTCAACAGTATCGACTTCACCAAGCCGCCTGAGACGCCCGGAATGGAGGGGGTCATCAACTTCATGCCGGGGTGGCAGAACCCCGGACGGGTCAACGCCGCCGCCTGCCGGACCCTGGTGCCGACCTTCATCTGTCCCTCCGACCCCGCACCCACGTCCGGCGATTGGCCCGGCCAAAACAACTACTACGCCAACCAAGGGGTCCAGTTCCTCTGCGACTTGACCGAATCCCAACTGAGTACGATTGCCCCGACCGAAAAGCCAGACGGCCCACTCTACTACCTGTCGAAGACAAAGATCCTCGACATGACCGACGG
>JANLRE010000362.1:0-3553 GCA_031368205.1 Fimbriiglobus sp.
GTCCGCAACCCTGGGCTAATAGAACAACCCCCTTGGGGTTGAAAACAAACGTAAATCTCTCATCCCCGACGCTTTCCCACCGCAAGCCAATTCTCACGCCCGGTCGAAGCGCACGTCACACGTCGGCTGGATCAGCGTGTCGCACGACTCGATTTTCTCCGCGATTCTTTCCCGCCGAAGTGCAAATTGCTGTGCTATGGTTCAACCAGACTTGGTTCCTGACGGGCGAGTCGATTCCCACGCGACGCTTTCCGGGGTTGTGGTATGGCTGTAGAACGTGACGTGCAAAGTGCCTTGGTCCGGGAAATGACGCGGGTGAAGTCCGCGTTGGATGACCTCGCCGGACTCAAGCCGGTGCGGCGGAACCAGGGCGTCTTGTCACCCTCCAGCGTGACGTTTACACCGCCGCCGCCGAAACTGGTCGTCACACCGGCGTCCGACGCCTCCATATTTGCTTACACCGTCGAAGCTCCCGTCGAACCGACGATGACTGACGCGGAGCGGGCTTCGGCGGCGCTGTTGCTGATGCAATTCGGAATCGGGACGGAAGAAGACACCCTTCAGGCCCATGAGTTAGCCGAACACGATACACCGGCAGACGGGTACTCGTTACCAGAACACCATCAACTTGCGGGAGAAGCCATCTAATGGCAGCCTCGACGGTTCCCCCGAACAATCCGCCGGTATCGCACCACGATACCTCGCCGTATGTCCTCGCGGTCATCAGCCACAAAGGTGGCACCGGCCGGACCACGCTCGCAATGGCGTTGGCCTGGCTGTGGGGGCAACGGGGCCTCAACGTGACTCTGGTGGATGCGGACCCGGTCAACGCCGCGTCGATCGTCGCCGCAGGACCGTCGGGCGTTTGCCCGTGGACCAACGTGAACCTCGTGATCGCACACGACGGTGAAGCCCATATTCCGCTCGGGCAAGACGTTGTCATTATTGACACGCCCGCTGCCACGGAACCGCTTGCCCAGAAAGTGTTGAACCTGGCCAACGGCGTGATTGTTTGTTGTCTCGCGGATTCCTTGGCGTTGTACACGTTACCGGCGGCAACCCAGGCGATTCAGAAAGCCTGCACGACTAGGCCGGACTTGGAACTGTTGGGGATCGTGGTCAATCTTTTTGAAGAAGCCGATGACGCTCAGGTGCGGTGCTTGTCCTTTATTCGGGACGCACGCGGCGGGTTGTTCGTCGAACCGCCGATCCCGTTGTGTCAAGACTTGAGTGACTGGCCACTGACACCGGGGCGTGATCTTCCGGACGGCGTGGCCCGGTCGTCGTTGGCAACCCTCGCCGACACGTTCGGCAAAATGATCGCTGAGGCCGGCTGGAAACAATTCGCAGAGCGCAAGGGGGGTCAACGTGCATACGCTGCTCATCGCTAGCCAAAAAGGCGGCGTCGGGAAAACGACGACCGCGATCAACCTCGCTACCCTCGCCGCCCAAAGCGGCCAGCGGGTGCTGATTCTCGACGCCGATCCGTTAGGGACTGTGGCCACGTCGTTGCAGTTGTCCCGCTCGGACCGGGACGGCAAACCGCCCCAACCCGATCGGGTCACCCGTCGGGGCTGCGTCTGGGCCGGTGTCCTCCCGAACCTGGATGTGTTAACGCCGTACCCAGCGGACTCGACCGATGAAGATCATTTGAACCGATTTCTCAGGGCGATCCCGAATTCGCCGTTGCCACGTAGTTACGACGTGATCGTGATCGACGCCCCGGCGATGCTCGGGCCACGCCAGAAAGCCTTGCTGAAAGCGTCGCAAGAAGTCCTCATCGTTCAACGCGGCGAACCGATGTCGTTTCGGACGCTCCCGGCGTTCCTCGAACTCATCCGCCAAGTGAAATCCGAAGGGAGCCGGATCAAACTGCGGGGCATTCTCATGACCCTACCCTCCGGGTTGCTGCCCGGTTGTAAGACGGAATTGCGGCTCCGCGAGAAGTTCCAAGGGATCTTGCCACAGGTAATTCCGTTCGATGCGGAGGTATCCCGTGCCCTAGTGTTGGGCACGCCGATTGCCGTTTTACACCCGAACTCGGCAGTCACCAAGCAATATCGCGCGCTGGCCGCAGCGCTGACGATTACGAAAGCGGTTGCGTCAACAGTTGCTGCCAAGCAACCCGTACTGGTCACCGCCGGTCACGTCGGAACGGACGACGATACCGATGAAGACGTGTTGTTCGAGGTGACCGCGAAAGTTCAGGAGAAGGTGAAGCGACTGCCACCAAATCCTGTCGCGAAAGCGTTGCCACGACCCGCCGAGATTGAAGAGGTCGATGAAGAAGATTGCGACGTGATGCGATCTCCGGAGCCGTCGGCATCAGCCGGTCCAAAAACAATGGCAGGCCGCACCCAAACCTTCTACCCCAATCGCGGCATTACCACACCCGGCAAAGGGCCGAATCTGCTGGCGACGTTAGCGGTCCAGCAAGGCAGTTCGCCCCCCGCCGAGAAAGTGATCCCCCTCTGGCACCTCGCACTCTTGTGCGCAGCAACATTCTTCTTCACCGCCTCGGCGGCGTGGTTGTTCTTGGGTTAAAACCGAAGCGGTCGGCTGGTGGGTTCCCAACAACCGACCCCTGTTTTCAATTGCCGATCATCATTCGCTCGGAATCACTTCGCCGTCGTTCCGCACTGCCAACAGCCGTAGGGTCGTCGGGCTGACGCTGGTTCGGACGGCGCGAACGCTGCCATCGCACAACGTAAACTGACAGACGCCCGTGTGGAAGCTGCCGAACCGTCGCGCATAAAACGCATCCGCTGTCGTGCTCGGGGTGACATCATTGGGACCGCTCGCCAGGGGATCATCCGGGCCGGCAACGCGACCGGAATACGTCGTCCAGACGCCGTTGTAAATCGACCCGTCGCCGACCTTGGCGCGACCGAACATCCCTTGCGGGATGTGCTTTTCGCCGGCCAAGAAGGTGTTACTCAACCCGTCCGTGATCGACGCAAACTTGGTCAGCCCCTTGAAGCTTCCGCCAACGGGCGCTTCACCTTGGATCAGTGCCCCGTTGGCACGAATGCTTGCCCAGTCAATCGAAGTCAAGTTCGACGGATAGCCGTTCACAGTCCCGACACACCCGGCGTAATCACCCAACGCTCCGGGCGGGTTGTTCGTTCCGGCGAAGCGAGGGTCGGTTCCGGGGCCAGGGAAGTTTGGCGGCGGGCTAGCGTCACCGGGGATCACGTCTTCTTGCTTGCTCACGCTGTCCGACCCCGGCCCGCGCCGACTGGGGCAGTAGTACGACTTCACTTGAAACAGGCGGCCTGCGGTGTTCGCGGCAGACGAATAGTTCGACGTCGGCGTCCAGAGGTTGCGAAGATTATCTTGTTCCATGAACGGCATAATCAGCACGAACCACGTCACGGTGTTGTTCGTGACGCGAAGCGGCGGGAGTGTCCCGATCGCGTCGTGGTAATTGTGCGTAGCCAGCCCGAGTTGCTTCAGGTTGTTTTGGCAACTGGCACGGGCAGCGGCTTCCCGAACTTTCTGGACAGCGGGTAGTAGCAGGCCAATCAAGATCGCAATGATGGCAATCACAACC